>JAGAWD010000117.1 GCA_017941585.1 Olsenella sp.
CGGCGCGGCGGCCCAGGAGCCCACGCCCGCGCCCGCGCAGGCCCCGACGGCGCCGAGCGCCACGGAGGTCTCCCAGGCGGCAAAGAGGGCCGCGGCGAACGGTCGTTCCCAGGGCGGCCGCCAACCCGAGATGAGCCACCAGACGGCCCCCAGGGGCTAGGCCATGGCGAAGATTCGAAAGCGCAGGTCCGCGGCGGCCGAGGGGCAGCTGTCCCTCTTCGACCTCGTCGGCGAGGACGCCTTCCTCAAGGGCGCGGGGCCCGCGCCCGCGGCCGATTCCGAGAAAGTTTCCCTTGACAGGCGACGCGACTCGGAGTGTTATGTAAACCCACGAGACGGCGGCGCCCCACGGGGGACGCCCGAGAGCGAGGGGGAAGGCCATGGGCAGGGGAGTCTTGTCGAACCCGTACAAGGGCGTGCGAGGGATGCGCTACCAGTTCATGAAGGACCACATGCCGGACGAGCTCCGGCGGATGGACGAGGCGGACGAGACGGGCGCCTACCTGAGAGACGTGGAGCGCAGGTACCTGGCTCGGATAGGCCAACTCTACCCGATCCTCTTGGAGGAGTGCGGAGCGACGGAGGAGCTGAAGAGGCGCGACTACGGCGAGTTCATGAGAGCGATGAGCCGGGCGGAGGCCCGGACGTCGGAGATCGCCTTCCACGAGGTGATCGAGGCGCTCTAAGCCCCTCCCTCGAGGAGGGCGGGGACCTCGAGAGGGCGCGGGCGAACGTCCGCGCCCTCGCGGCCCTCGCCTCGGCGGACGCCCGCGGGTCCGCCACCGCGGAGGAGCTCCGCGCCATGGCGGCCTACTCCGGATGGGGCGGCGCCGCAAACGCCTTCAGGTCGCCCGCCGAAGCCCCCACCGCCTCCTGGGCTGCCGTGTCCGAGGAGCTCTCCCGGGTCCTCTCCGAGGACGAGTACGCCTCGGCGCGCTCCTCGGTCCTCACGGCCTTCTACACGCCCGAGCCGGTCGTCGCCGCGATCTGGCGCGCCCTCGCCTCCGCGGGCGTCCGCCCCGGAGACCACGTCCTCGAGCCGGGGTGCGGCACCGGCAACTTCATGCGCGCGGTCCCCGACGGGATGCGCATCGACTTCACGGGCATCGAGGCGGACGACGTCTCCGCCAGGATCGCGTCGCACCTCCTGCCCGACGCCCACATCGTCTCCGGCCCCATGGAGGACTGCTACGTGTCCCCCTCGAGCTTCGACGCCGTGGTGGGAAACGTCCCCTACTCCGACGCGATCAGGATCGAGGACCCCGCGACCGGAAGGCCCGTCCCCATCCACGACTGGTTCGTGTCGCAGTCGGTCGAGGCCGTCCGCCCGGGCGGACTCGTCGCGGTCCTTACCAGCAGGTACACGCTCGACAAGAGGGACGCGACGACCAGGCGCTCGCTGGCCGAGCGCGCCGAGCTCGTCGCCGCGGCGCGCCTTCCCGGCGAGACGTTCTCGCGCCAGGCGGGGACGGACGTCGTGAGCGACGTCCTCGTGCTCAGGCGCCGCGAGCGCCCCGTCGAGCTCTCCCCGGGCGAGGAGCCGGAGTGGGTCCGCACCGCCGACATGGGCGGCGTCACGGTCAACGCCCTCATGGCCGCGCGCCCCGAGCTCGCCCTCGGCGGGGTGGGCATGGAGGTCGCAAGCGGTCCGTTCGGCCCCACGGTCGCCCTGAGGCGAGCCACGGGAGTGACGTCGGAGGACGTCGGCGAGGCCCTCGCGGCCACCCTCTCGTCCCAGCTCGTCGCGGCCGTCGGTCACGACGTGCACGCCGGGATGGCCAAGGCCCTCGAGGAGCCCCGCGCGGCGCTCAGGCCGCAGCAGGCCGACGCCTACGTGCTCTCCCTGGACGGGGAGGGCAACCTCTGGTACGGCGACGGCGAGTCCGTCGTGGCCTTCTCGCCGCGCAGGGCATCCGACATGGACCGCGTCCGCGCCATGGTGTCGCTTCGCGACCGCCATCGCGCGACCGTCGCCCTGGAGCAGGACCCGTCCGCAAGCGAGGCCGAGGTGGTCGCGGCCATCTCGGCGCTCGACGGCGCCTACGAGTCCTTCGTCGCGCGCTACGGACGCCTCTGCGAGAGGCGAAACCGCAGGGCGATCGACTTCGGTGCCTACCCTGACTACAGCATCGGCCGAGTCTTCGCCCTCGAGGAGGTGGACGCCCGCGGGCGATTCGCGGGCAAGGCCGACATCCTCACGACGCGCGTCCAGCGGCCCGAGAAGCCCATGCCCGATCACGTGGACGACCCGCGCGAGGCCATCGCCGTCTCGCTCGACCGCACCGGCGGCGTGGACGAGGCCCTCGTCTCGCGCCTGCTGGGGCTCTCCGGCGACGAGCTCTCCGACGCCCTCGGGGACGCCGTCGTGCGCGACCCCGAGACGGGGAGGCTCGAGCTCGCCGACGCCTACCTCTCCGGCGACGTGAGGGGCAGGCTCGACCGCGTCCGCGCGCTCATCCGCGAGGAGACGGCCGGCAGGCGCGACGCCGCCGTGTCGGAGTGGATGGAGTCCCAGGGGCTGGGGGAGGCGGCGCTCGCGCCCTCGGCCGAGGCCGCCGACGCCGTGGCGTCGCTCAGGCGCAGCGGCGTGTGGGAGAGCGCCCTCGCCCCGTCCTCCTCGCGGCGCGCGGTGGACGTGGCGTCGCACATGGAG
>JAGAWD010000118.1 GCA_017941585.1 Olsenella sp.
CTCGCTGGGCACCCAGCACCAGGAGAAGTCCCTCGCGTGGCCGCTGATGTCGGAGAGCAGCGCCATCGCGTCGGAGGCGTCCGTCTTCCGGGCCCTCTGCCTGCGCGAGCGGCCGAGCGTGGTGACGGCGACGACGCCGCAGTCGGCGCCCGCGGCCCTGAGCGACCTGCACAGCTCGAACTTCGTGGGGCCCGACTCGTAGGCGTAGAGCGTCCTGCCCGTCGTGTGCCCGGCGACCCAGCCCATCACCTCGGCGGCGCCGGGGCAGCCGGACAGGCGCCCGGTGGCGACCTCGCCGGTGGTCGTGTCCAGCGTGGCGACCGTGATCGACCGCGCGTGCACGTCCATCGCGGCGAAGCTTGCGTAGTTCCTGGCGCTATACTCGTTCATCGGGACCCCTCTCCTCGGGCCGTCGCCGGCCGTGATTACCCTGGGACCAGCGTAGCCCGGGAGGGGGGGCTTCTCGGCCTCGCCTCGGCCAAATGGGTCACGCGGGTTCGGAGCTGATGAACATATCGTCTGCGCTCCCAATCGTTCTCTCGAGGCCATTTTGCGCTCCAGCCCCTCGGCAAATCGTACATTTTGTGCGTATGCCTAGGCCCCGGCCGAGCAAACCCACCAACAGCTTCGAAGACTCAAAAAAGGGGTCGGACCCGTAGGTCCGACCCCCAAGACGCGACGAATCGCGGCAGCGGTCGTATACCGAAGTGATTTACTTCAGGGTAACGGTAGCGCCGGCCTCCTCGAGCTGGGTCTTGGCAGCCTCGGCGTCGTCCTTCTTGGCGCCCTCGAGAAGCACGGTGGGAGCGCTCTCGACGGCCTCCTTGGCCTCCTTGAGGCCAAGGCTGGTGAGGCTACGGACGACCTTGATGACGGCGATCTTGTTGTCGCCGAAAGCGGTGAGCTCAACATCGAAGTTGGTCTTCTCCTCGGCAGCCTCGGCAGCGCCACCGGCAGCGGGGGCAGCGGCGACGGCAACGGGGGCAGCGGCGGAAACGCCGAAGACGTCCTCCAGCTCGTGAACGAGCTCAGAAAGCTCGAGGGCGGGCATCTCCTTGAGGGCCTCGATGATCTCATCCTTGGTGACAGCCATGTCAATTCTCCTTTGTTAGCGGGCGCATCACGCGCCCAAGCATCTCTTCTTTCGTACAGTTAAAACTTTATGCGGCGTTCTTCTGGTCGACAACGGCCTGAAGCGCAGTCGCGAGACCCCTTGCGGGACCGGCGCAAACCTGAGCGATACCGGAGAGCGGGCTCCCGATAACGTAGACCAGTTTTGCCATGAGCTCGTCGCGGCTGGGAAGGTCGGCATAAGCCTTGGCCTCCTCTGCGCTGAGAGCCTGTCCGTCGGCGATGGCTCCGATCCACTCAATCTTCTTGAGTGCCTCGGACTCCTTCTTGATGACCTTGGCGGCCTCGACGGGATCGTTCTCGTAGAAGACATAGGCGACGGTGCCGACGAGATTCTCGATCTCGGGCATCTCGGCCTTCTCGAGGGCGAGCTTCACGATGTTGTTCTTGTAGACCTTCATCTGCGCGCCGGCCTCGCGGAGGCTGCGGCGAAGCTCCTGGGTCTCCTTGACGGAGAGACCGCGATAGTCGATGAAGAAGACGCCCTTGGAGGACTCCAGGGATTCGGTGACCTTGTTGAGCATCTCGACGTTCTTGGCGTTGGGCATGAAATACACCTCCTTGTTTATGTTTCGGGCACGAGCCGCCGACGCGGCGGGCCTTCGCATAAAAAGACCCCGCTTGGCGCAGCCAAAGCAGGGTCCAAGAAGTCATATCTAAGACCACCTCGGCAGGCGGATTGCTCCTTTGAGCCCATCAGGGCACCGGCTGTCTTTGGCAGCGGACGTGCGTTTTGCACTACCACATGAATCGCTTCATGCGGAAAGTATTATTGCGCGCGATTCGCGCAAGGTCAAGCGTACGAGAAAAACGCCTGCCGGGTTCACATTCTCACCTTATTCCCCGTTCAGCCCCGATCACCTTAGCGTCATACAACCTCACAAAGCAGCTCGCTGCAATTCCACCCGAGAAATGAAAAAGGCCGGAAGACGATGTCTTCCGGCCCCAAAGCGCATGGTGCTCGAGACTACGCGAGGAAGTCGCGGGTGACGGAGGTGTCGACCTTGACGCCAGGGCCCATCGTAGAGGAGAACGCGACGGACTTGACGTAGCGACCCTTGGCAGTAGAGGGCTTGACGCGCAGGATCTCGGTGTAAAGAGCGGCATAGTTCTCAACGAGCTGCTCGACGGAGAAAGAGACGCGACCCATGGGAACGTGGCAGATGCCATAGCGGTCGGCGCGATACTCGACGCGGCCAGCCTTGAGCTCCTTCACCATCTTCTCGACGTCCATGGTGACGGTGCCGAGCTTGGGGTTCGGCATCAGGCCACGAGGACCGAGGACGCGACCGAGACGACCAACCTTGCCCATGAGGTTGGGGGTCGCGATAACGGCATCGAAGTTGATGTTGCCGGCCTGGACCTCGGCGATGAGGTCGTCGGAGCCAACGATGTCGGCGCCTGCGGCCTCAGCGGCGCGCGCCTGCTCGCCCTCGGCGAAGACAGCGACGCGAACCTCCTTGCCCGTACCATTCGGCAGAGAGATGGAGCCACGAACATTCTGATCGGCCTTGCGGGTATCGACACCAAGGCGAATCGAGGCCTCGACGGTCTCGTCAAACTTGGCGCTCGAGAGCTCCTTGACGAGGGCCATCGCCTCCTTGGGGCTATAGGCCTTGGTCTTGTCGAGCTTTGCCAGTGCGTTGTTGTAGTTCTTTCCGTGCTTCGCCATGTTGTTACCTCCTGTGGTAATCGGGCGGCGTGGCCCTCCCACGATTGCGGTGAACGGCGTTCACCCCTGTACAAACGAGCGCGCAGCGTAGCACGCCGCGCGGAAAACCAGAATTGCCCTACTCGGCGATGGTAACGCCCATGGAACGAGCCGTGCCCGCAACAATCCTCTTTGCGGCCTCGATGTCGTTGGCGTTGAGGTCCGGCATCTTGATCTCGGCGATCTTGGTGAGCTGCTCGTCGGTAAGCTGGCCAACCTTGTCGCGCTGGGGAACGCCGGAGCCGCTCTTGAGCTTGAGCTCCTTCTTGATGAGCTGAGCCGCGGGAGGGGTCTTGGTGACGAAGTCGAAGCTACGGTCCTCGTAGACGGTAATCTCGACGGGGATGATGTCACCGGCCTTGTCCTGCGTCGCGGCGTTGAAGGCCTGGCAGAACTGCATGATGTTGACCTGGGCGGCACCCAGGGCGGGGCCGACGGGAGGCGCGGGGTTGGCCTGGCCGGCCGGGATCTGAAGCTTGATGAAGTTGACGACGTTCTTCTTTGCCATGATGGGTCTCCTGACGCGTGTTCTCGTAGTTTCTATCTTGCGTCGCTTTCTGAGAAGCAATCCTCACCGATACCAGAAAGCAACCGTAGTTTTCTAGGCGATGGAGGTCACCTGATCGAGAGTGAGCTCGACCGGAGTCTCGCGCCCAAAAATCGTAAGCATGACCTTGACCTTCCCAGCCTCGGCATTCACCTCCGAGACGGTTCCGTCGAAGTCCGCAAGCGGGCCCGAGAGGACCTTGACGCTCATTCCGGGCTCGAGGTTCGTGGTCGTAGTGTGCTTTTGCGCCTCGACGCCCTTGGGATTCGTGCGGCGCATGATCTTGTTGAACTCGGATCGACGAAGGGGCGTGGGCTTGCCGTCGATACCGACGAAGCCAGTCACGCCGGGCGTGTTGCGAACGCATGCCCAGGAGTTGTCGTCGACCTCCATGCGAACGAGCACGTAGCCCGGGAAGACCTTGCTCTCCTTCGTCGTGCGCTTGCCGCCATCCTTGATCTCCGTGACCTCCTCGGTCGGAATCTGGATGTCAACGATCTTATCCTCCATACCATAGGTCTCGATACGATGCTCGAGATCGGTCTTGACCTTGTTCTCGTAACCAGAGTAGGTATGGACGACGTACCACCGCTTTGCCATGACTTACCCCCTCAGTCCCGTATACGCAACGAGAAGAGCCACGAAACCTGTGTCGACGAGCCAGAAGAAGACTCCGCACACGATGAGCATGGCAATGGCCGCTACGGAATAGTTCTTAAGCTCGCGCCTGCTTGGCCAGACGACGCGATGAATCTCGGACTTGACGTCACGGAAGTAGGTTCGGATCGTGCCGAAGAGTCCGCTCTTCTTGGTCCCCTTTTCGGCCTTCGCGGCCGCGTCTGCCTTCTTGGAGGCAAGGGCAGCCCCAGCCTTCTTGTCTGAGGCCTTGGGGGAATCGGACGAGGCGGCAGAGGCAGCCTGCTTGGCCTCAAGCTCGGCACGCTCAGCAGCACGCGCCTTACGCGCGCTCCTCTTCTGACGCTCCTTCTTTGCCATCTGCAAAACCTCCCGGACAAAGTCCCGTCTCATAGAAACCGGCTAACCCCGAAGGGAAAGCCGGTGGTGTAATCTGGCACGCCAGGTAGGACTTGAACCCACAACAGCCGGTTTTGGAGACCGGTGCTCTACCAATTGAACTACTGGCGTGTGTTGACTCCTATTTTAGCGAGTCTCCCTGTGAAGGGTGTGCTTCTTGCACCACGGGCAGTACTTCTTGAGCTCCATGCGGTCGGGCGTGTTGCTCTTGTTCTTATCCGTGGTGTAGTTTCGACGCTTGCACTCGGTGCAGGCGAGGGTAACCTGTGTACGCATTAATCCTCCTGTAGACAGCCGCCGCCGAGAATGTCTTCGATGGCGACGCAAAGAGATACGCTATCATTCGTCACTTTGCTCTGTCAACCTCGTTAGGTTTATATTCCTTCCCTTTACAAAACCACCAAAAACGCCTGGCATTGTTCTGGGGACAAAAAACCGGCGCCCCTCATGAGAGCGCCGGTTGCAAGCAAATGAACCAGTGATGGGGTCTATTTACTCGATGATCGTGGAGACACGGCCGTCGCCGACAGTGTGGCCGCCCTCGCGGATAGCGAACTTGAGGCCCTGCTCCATGGCGATCGGGTGAATGAGCTCGCAGGTGACGGTGATGTGGTCACCAGGCATAGCCATCTCGACCTTGCCGCCGTTGGCATCGGTGAGCTCCTGGATGTCACCAGTCACGTCAGTGGTACGGAAGTAGAACTGGGGACGATAGCCAGAGAAGAACGGCGTGTGACGGCCACCCTCCTCCTTGGTGAGGACGTAGATCTCGCCGGTGAACTTCTTGTGCGGCGTGACGGAGCCGGGCTTGCAGAGAACCTGGCCACGCTGGATGTCCTCACGCTTGATGCCACGCAGGAGGATACCGACGTTATCGCCAGCCTCGCAGAAGTCCATGGTCTTGCGGAACATCTCGATGCCGGTGGCAACGGTGGACTGGGTCTCCTTGATGCCGACGATCTCGACGGTGTCGTTGAGGTTGAGCTGGCCACGCTCGACACGACCGGTGGCGACGGTGCCACGGCCGGAGATGGTCATGACGTCCTCGATAGCCATCAGGAACGGCTTCTCGTTGTCACGGGCGGGCGTGGGGATGTAGGAGTCAACGGTGTGCATGAGCTCGACGACGGAGTCGATCCACTTCTGCTCGCCGTTGAGGGCGCCGAGCGCGGAGCCACGGATGATCGGGAGATCGTCTCCGGGGAAGTCGTACTCGGAGAGAAGGTCGCGGGTCTCCATCTCGACGAGGTCGATGAGCTCGTCGTCGTCAACCCTGTCGCACTTGTTGAGGAAGACGATGATGTAGGGAACGCCGACCTGACGGGCGAGAAGGATGTGCTCGCGAGTCTGGGCCATCGGGCCGTCGGTAGCGGCGATGACGAGGATTGCGCCGTCCATCTGAGCAGCGCCAGAAATCATGTTCTTGATGTAGTCGGCGTGGCCCGGGCAGTCGACGTGAGCGTAGTGACGCTCGGCGGTCTCGTACTCGACGTGAGCGACGGAAATGGTGATGCCGCGCTGACGCTCCTCGGGAGCCTTGTC
>JAGAWD010000119.1 GCA_017941585.1 Olsenella sp.
CACGGCGTGACACCCGAGCTCGTGCCCGACTTCTACGGCCTCAAGGGCGACTCGTCGGACAACATTCCCGGCGTGCCGGGCATAGGGCCCAAGAAGGCCGCCCAGCTCATCCGCGAGTACGGAAGCCTCGACGAGGTCATCGCGCACGCGGACGAGGTGAAGGGGAAGATGGGCGAGAACCTGCGTGCCCACATCGACGACGCCCTCGTCAGCCGCAAGGTCGCAACCATCCGCACCGACGCCCCCGTCGAGGTGAACCTGCTCGATTCCAAGTTCCCCACCTTCGACGCGCAGGAGGTCGTCGACGCGTTCTCCGCGCTCGGTTTCACGGGCATGATCTCCCGCCTCGTGCGCCTGGGCGGCGGCGACGTCCCCGCGCCGGCAGCCCCCGACCCCACGATCGAGGTGCCCGCCCCGCTCGAGAGCGACGCGGCGCTCGAGGCCCTGGCGAGGGCGATCGCCGACGGCGAGTGGGTGGCAGCGGAGATGCAGGGCGTAAAGCAGAAGAAGGGGCAGCAGTCCCTCTTCGACGAGGTCCCGCCCAAGGTGCTGTGGGCGGCGGTCGGGGAGGGCCTCCTTCGCCTCGAGGGCGACGACGTTGTCTGCCAGGCCCTGGTCGACCTCGTTCGCGCAGGCAGGCTCGTGTCCGCCGACGTCAAGGCCCTCATCCACGAGGTATATCCCGTCGACTCGTCCGTGCCGGCCCTGATCGCGGAGACGGACCTCGATCCCACCCGCCTCTTCGACGTTTCCGTCGCCGGATACCTTCTCGACTCCGACAGCGGCGTCTTCTCGGCGGCGCAGCTCTACCAGAACCCGGCCATCCTGGGCGGGCAGCTGCCCGAGGAGACCGACGATGTTCCCCAGGCCGCAATCGACGTGCTCGCGGAGCTGGCGCTGCGTCCGGCGCTCGAGGAGAAGCTCACGGCCGACGGCTCGGAGAAGCTCTTCTATGAGCTAGAGATGCCGCTTTCCGTCGTGCTGCTCGAGATGGAGCGCACGGGCCTTCACGCCGACCCGGAAAGGCTCGCGGAGCAGTCGGCGGAACTGGGCGCCGAGATGGAGGGCATGGTCGACGCCATCCATGGCCAGGCGGGCGAGAAGTTCAACCTCGACTCCCCGCAGCAGCTCTCGCATGTGCTGTTCGACGTGCTCGGCCTTCCCACCTTTGGCCTCAAGAAGACGCGCAAGGGCTTCTACTCGACCAACGCCAAGGTCCTCGGCGACCTGGCGAAGGATCACAAGATCGTTGCCGACGTGCTGGAGTACCGCGAGCGCGCCAAGATCAAGAGCACCTACCTCGACGCGCTGCCGGCGCTCATCCGCGCCGACGGCCGCATCCACACGACGCTCAACCAGACCGTCGCGGCCACGGGGCGCCTCTCGAGCTCCGACCCCAACCTGCAGAACATCCCCACCCGCTCCGAGCTGGGGCATCGCGTGCGCACGGCGTTCACGGTGCCCGAAGGCAGCGTTTTTCTCGCCTGCGACTACTCGCAGATCGAGCTGCGCCTGCTCGCGCACCTCTCCGAGGACGAGCACCTGATCGCCGCCTTCAGGGAGGGCGCCGACTTCCACGCCGCCACGGCCGCGCGCGTCTTCGGCGTGCCGGTGGAGGAGGTGACGCCCGCGCTGCGCAGCCGCGCGAAGGCCGTCAACTTCGGCATCGTCTACGGCCAGCAGGCCTATGGCCTCGCGACCTCGCTCAAGATTCCCCGCGCGGAGGCACAGGAGATGATCGACCGCTACTTCGAGGCGTACCCGGGGGTGCGCGCCTACCTCGACTCCAGCATCGAGTTCGCGCGCAGGACGGGCTACGCCACCACGATGTACGGTCGCAAGCGCCACATAAAGGACATCAAGGCGAGCAACTTCCAACTGCGCTCGTTCGCCGAGCGCACGGCCATGAACCATCCCATGCAGGGCACCGCCGCAGACATCATCAAGTTCGCGATGATCCGCGTGCCCGAGCGCATGCGCGCGGAGGGCCTCAAGAGCAAGCTCGTCCTGCAGATTCACGACGAGCTCGACTTCGAGGTGCCTGAGGGCGAGGTCGAGGCGCTCTCCGAGCTTGTGCGCGAGACGATGGAGGGCGTCTGCGAGCTGCGCGTGCCGCTTCTGGCCGACGTGAGCTATGGCTCAAACTGGGCGGAGGCAAAGTAGTGGCGAGCTTCGAGGAGTTCATGACCGAGCACCCCGGGGTGCTTTCCGACGAGCTGGTGCCTGCAGAGGGCACAGCTGAGAAGGGCGGCAGCCGTTCCGGTGGGAAGGGCGCCAAAGCTCGCGACAGGAAGGGCGGTAACCTCATGCGCGTGGTCGTCTGGACGGACGGCTCCTCGCGCGGCAACCCCGGGCCCGGGGGCTACGGCGCGGTCCTTCTCTACACGGACGCCTCCGGCGTCGAGCACCGCCGCGAGCTCTCGCAGGGATACCGCGAGACGACCAACAACCGCATGGAGCTCATGGCCGTGATCGCCGCGCTCGAGGCGCTTAGGCGCCCGTGCGAGGTGGAGGTCCACTCTGACTCGCAGTACGTTGTGAACGCCTTCAACAAGGGATGGGTGTGGGGCTGGCTCAAGAAGGGATGGAAGACGGCGTCGAAGCAGCCGGTCAAGAACCCCGACCTCTGGAAGCGCCTGCTTGCCGCCAAGCGGCCGCACGACGTCACGTTTGTGTGGGTGAAGGGGCACGCCGGCACCGATCTCAACGAGCGCTGCGACGAGCTGGCGACCACCGCGGCCGACGACGCGGCGCACCTCATCGAGGACGAGGGCTTCTCCCCGCAGGGGCTGTTCTAGGAAGCTTGGGCGCTGGGGGGCGCAGCCGGTCGCGCCACAGTACTAGGTTGGTGCCTTGGCCGTGCTTTTCGGCCGCCGTGCGCACTTTGTGCAGCATTTTTTGATCGCAAGGGTTGAGCGACGGCTCAATTGAGGGCGCAACACGCGTGGATGTGCCGCCAGGGCAATCCGCAGAAGTCTCGAAGTGCCCGGATTCGCGCAATGCGCTACTGCCCGGCCAACGCGCTACCTTTGCTTCTCGTTGCGGGGCCTCTCGATGGTGATGTCTGCGCCGTAGGCAGACGTGCGCTCAGGAGCCGGGTCGACGAGCTCGCGCAACGGCACGTCGAGCGCGTCGGAGATGCGGCCGAGCAGGTCGAGCCCGACGCTGACCTTGCCGTTCTCGATTTTCCATATGTGTGTATAGCTTGTCCCGACCATGTCGGCAAGCATGTGAAGGGTAAGGCCCTCCGACTCGCGCCATGCGCGAATCCTTGAGCCGACCTTGAGCCTGAGCGTGTTCTTGTCCATACGTTAAGGCTACGTGGGTTTAAACTTTCTAGCTTAGCATATATGATAAAGAACACCTAATGTATTCAAACCTTTTTGGGGGTGTAGCGGCTGAAGAATATAAACGTATCGTTGCCGCAGGTAAATGATGCTATCTCTCAAGAACATGGTCTGTCTGAAGTACGCATAATACATATTATAATCAGATAAAATAAAATAATCTGAAAAATCATCGCGAAAGCTTCACATTATTCTTTGCCTTCGCGTCAATCACTTGCGATGGCGGCTACAGAACAAGAAGGCGCCAAAGGGCCGCAGCCAGGGGGACCCGGGGGCTTGCGACCCAGTTCTCTTAGTAATAGAGTTTACCTAGACAAACATTTGGGACGATCCTCGCCGCCAAGCGGGGCTTCAAGAGTCAGCCCCTCATGCCGACCAGAAGGAGGTGGCGCCTTGGGCATTGTGGACATCGCCATCATCGTGGTAGTGGCTGCCGTCGTCATCGTCGGCGCAAGGCGGGCCATCGGCACCGCCACGGGAAAGCGAGACTGCTGCTCGGGTGACGTCAAGGGTACGTCCGAGCCGATTGCGAGCGTACGGGTGTCAGATACCGACGAGAGCAACTATCCCTATTCGGCGGACCTTCGCATCTCGGGCATGAGCTGCGAGCGCTGCGCGGGGCGAGTCGCGAACGCGCTCAACTCTATCGAGGGCACGTGGGCGACCGTCGACCACAAGTCTGGCAGTGCGCACGTACTTAGCAAGAGCCCCGTCGACCTTTCCGCGTACGAGTCTGCAGTGAGCGAAGCGGGCTACCGCGTCGTGGGGTAGGGGCGCGCAGCCTGCCGTGACGCCGGATGCGCGCTGCCTGGTTGTAGTGTCGACGAGCGATGCCTCGCGCTACTCGCCCGTGACGTCCGTCTTGCCGATCATGATGTTCAGGATCTCGACGTCGGTGGGGTGCATGCCCACGCGGCCGACGTAGCCCATCGAGCGGATGGTCTCCTCGGCGTTGTTGCCCACGAGGCCGTCGCCGGCCAGGAAGTTGTCGTCGGCGAGCGCCATGTCGCAGCCCAGGATCGCGGCATCGACGGCCGCGCAAATCTTGGCTGCGCACGACGGCTTGGCCCCGTCGCACACGATGCCGCCCACGTTGGCGAGCGTGTTCACGATGGTGGCCTCGAACTGGGCGAACGATCCGCCGCGCAGCATGCAGATGCCGCCGCCGGCGCCGCAGCCCGCAGATACCGCCCCGCAGAACGCCGAGAGCTCGCCGATGAAGTACTTCACGTGCACGGCGGTGAGGTCGGAGAGGACCACGGCGCGGATGAGCTCCTCGTGCGAGCACCACAGGTCGTGAGCGTACTCGAGCACCGGTTGCGAGCAGGTGATCCCCTGGTTGCCGCTGCCGCAGATGATGACGACGGGAAGCGGGCAGCCGCTCATGCGGGCGTCCGATCCCGCGGCCGCCGCGGCGCGCGCCTTGCAGGAGATGTCGTTCGGGCGGCTCTTGAGGAGGGTGCTGCCGATGTTGGCGCCCCAGCGGTTGGTGAGGCCCTCGGTCGAGATGCGCTGGTTGAGCTCGATCTGCTTGCTCACGATCTCGTCGACGTCCTCGAGCCTGACCTCGTGGGCGAACTCCCAGATGGACTGGAGCGAGAGCTCTGAGCGGTCGGCCGTGCTCGTCTCGCCCTTCGACGCCGCGGACGACGCGCTCATGCCTGCGGCCACCGTGGGCTTGCCGTCGAGGGTGAGCTCGACCACGTTGGTGTGCCTCTCCTCGATGCAGGCCACGGCCACGTGTCCCGCACCCTCGGCGACGACGCGCACGTAGAGGTTGGGGACATCCTCGGCGAGGTCAACGTCGCAGTAGCCTGCCGAGACGAACTCGCGCGTGCGATCGATGTCTTCGGGCTGGACCGCCTCGAGCACCTCGAGCTCGCGAGTTGGGTCCCCGCCGAGCGCGCCGAGGGTCGCGGCCGCCTCGATGCCGCGCATTCCGCCTGAGTTGGGGACGGTCACACTCTTGACGTTCTTGATGATGTTGCCGCTGCAGGAGACGGAGAGGTGAGAGGGCCTCTCGCGAAGCGCCGCCCTGGCGAGCGCGGATGCGAGTGCGACGGCGATGGGCTCGGTGCAGCCGAGCGCGCAGACGAGCTCCTCGTTGAGGATGGCGACGTGGTTGTTGTAGCTTGCGATGTCCATTTAGTCGTTCTCCTGTGCGTTGAGGACCGAGACGAGGTCGGGCAGGGAGTCGCCGAGGGCTCCAATGGGCCCGCGCCAGATCGCACGCTTCGGCCAGGCGTGCCCGACGTAGGCGGTCTTGAGGGCAATGTCGGGGCGGGGGAAGTCCCGGCGTGCGTCGTTTCCCACCATGAGACACTCCTGCGGTGTGAGGCCGAGCTGGGAGACGAACTCTTGGTAGTAGCGGGCGTCGGGCTTGCAGCGGCAGGAATTCCCGATATGCGAGATGAGAGCAAAGTCCAAGTCTGCGATCTTGGCCCACTCCATGCGAACGCGGTCGCACGTGAGGGTGAACATGGGGTTCGTCGCAAGCGCCACCGTCAGGCCAAGCGACTGCGCCTTCTCGATCGTGGCCCGCGCCCCCTCGCGCTCACGTGCGTATACGGGGCCGCCCTTGAGGTCCCAGAGGCACTCGCGCTCGTAGTAGTCGAGGGCGTCCGCGACGGCCGGGTCGTCGAGGGGGATTCCCGTCCGGGCCAGGAACGTCTCGTTGAACACCTCGAGGTTCGTCTTCGAGTCTTTCCGATTGCTCGAGGTAACCGCGAGATAGCTCTTGGCGATATGGGAAAGCGTGAGGGCGGTGGGCCTTCGCGAAATGCGGGAGAGGATTCGGGCCTTACCCAGGGTGTATCGCGCAACGAAGGCGGAGAGGTTGATGTCAAGCAGAGTGTCGTCTATGTCGAACAGCACAGCCTTAATCATGGCTCCTCCTTCCCGTTGACCCTTGGCACTTCGAAACGCTTGTCGGTAACGCTGCGAAACAAACCATAGGGTACCCAATAGCCCCGAAAAATTTGAGCCAGAAGTGAAATTCGGATTTTACGGCTCAATAGCTTGAAATCTGACCCCTGAAAAGGATACTCTGTTTACCGTATAAGCAGAAGCTTGTACGACTGTATCTGTCGGCCCCCGAGAGCATGTAAGTTTCCAATTGCGCAACGCATCCGCCGAGCGCCCTAGGCAGCGGTCATGTAGATCGGGGCCCCGTTTCTGAAAGGGGTCCACCTTTGAGTGAGATTCAAAACTCGTCCATCTTCTCCCTGGATGACGTTTCCGACGAGGAGATGAACAGCCTCATCGACGGTACCATCACCGACTTTGATGAGGGCGATCTTGTGACGGGAACCGTCGTCAAGATTGAGCACGATGAGGTTCTGCTGGACATCGGCTTCAAGTCCGAGGGCGTCATTCCCTCCCGTGAGCTCTCCATCCGCAAGGACGTCAACCCCGAGGAGATCGTCAACCTTGGCGAGACCATCGAGGCGCTCGTTCTTCAGAAGGAGGACAAGGAAGGCCGTC
>JAGAWD010000120.1 GCA_017941585.1 Olsenella sp.
ACTCATAACCCGGAGGTCGTAGGTTCAAATCCTGCCCCCGCGACCAAACGTTCGGTCCCCTACCTGCAGAAACAGGTGGGGGATTTTTCTTTGCCACCAACCTGCCAGCTTCGTTGCCACCATTTTACCACCAAAAACATTTGTTCGGTCGGCAATTCCAGTCCCAAAACTTGGGTCAGGCAGCCCCTGCCAGCGTTGGCAATTATCGCCACTTTGAGAGTCCGCATGGCTATTTCGGGCCTGGCTTCCTCCCCTTCAGACTCAAGGACCTTGCGACGGTCGCCAGCAATGTGCGGCCCGTCTCCCGCTTGCCTTCGCTAACCCACTGGCACCGTCTTCTCTGGGCCTTGTCCAAGGTCGCGTCCCGCTGCCGTCCCGGGCCCCTCCCCCACCTGCCCTTGCTCCGAAAATCGCACGAAAGCGCGCTCATTTCGGAGTGCGTCGCGCGATGTTCGGAGAAGCTGCTGACGAGTTTGTGACAGCGGTGAACAATCGGCGCTCCCCTGAAAGCCTATGGAAAGGGAGCACACCATGAAAGAGAAAGACAGGCGTCGCGAGGGGCCGGCGCCGTCCAGGATCCTGACCCTGGCGGAGGCGGCCGAGATCCTGCACACCTCGTACTCGACCGTGTACCGGCTCGTGACGGCGGGCGAGCTCGACGCCTTCCGCCTGCGCAACAGCTGGCGCACGAGCACGGCGGCGTGCGACGACTACGTGAGCCGGCAGTTCGCCGTGAATGCGATCTCGACCAGGTCTGCGGGGTCGCTGTGATGGGCGCCGGCACGCTGGCGCCCGTGGCCCCAATCACGGAAACGCATTTCTGTCCGCACGCAGTCGTATCATCGTCCTTTATTCCGACGGGCGCGGACGCTTCCGCCCCTCGGACATCGGCTGCCACTCGCATCTCAAACGACACGATGCGCACCGATCCTAGCCTCATCCATTGCGCATGCGACATCAGCGGGGATACCGGCATGCGACCCGTCTGCCGGGCCAGTTCGAGCTTGGTAAGTCCGCCGACCCAGAGGGGCCTGCCCTCCGCGACCCACCGGAACCAACCGGAGCCGCGAGACGAGGAGAGGGCAGATGAGGCAGGACGAACGGGCGACGGGTGCGCATACCCACATGCAGCACATCGCAAGGACCATGGGACGCCTGCGCGAGGCACGCGGGCTCACGATCGCGGAGCTCGCGCGGAGGGCGGACATGGACCCCTCGCACCTGGGCAAGGTGCTGCGCGGGGAGCGCAACCTGCAGGCGGACGAGTACCTGAACCTGTGCTACGTGCTGGGCGCGAAGAACGACCTGTTCGTGCCGACGGATGTGGCCAAGAGGCTCGCGGAGCTCAACATGCGGACCATGGACGGGCGGCTGAGGCTCTGAGCCCCATGCGAGGAGGCGACTGCGATGCTGAGGATTGAGCAGCTATGCGAGAGGCGCGGGGTGCAGGCCATGATCGCACGCACGACGGGCATCGACAAGGGCGCGGTGTCGCGGATGGTGCGGGGCAAGATGGAGCCCTACCCGAGCTGGGGACGCGCGATAGCCGCCGCAGTCGGCTGGCACGGCGACTGGCACACGCTCTTCGAGCGCATCGACGACAACGAGGGGGTGGCGCGATGATCTCTCCCGAGGACAAGGCCAACCTCAGGGCAGCGATGCCCGAGGTGCTGGCGGTGCGGTGCGGGATCCACGACCTGCGGCGGTCCTTCCGCTGCCCGTCGCCCGAACACGACGACCGGGACCCCTCCGCTCACTACTACGCGAACGACAACAGCGTGCACTGCTTCGGGTGCGGGAGGACCTGGGACGTGTTCTCGCTCGTGGGAGAGCTCGACGGGATCGAGGGCTTCGCGGACCAGGCGCGTGCGGTGGCCGATATCGTCGGCTACCACCTGGATGACTCCAGGCCCTGGCGCAAGAGGCCGAAGGCGGCCAAGCCCAGGCCTAAGCCATTGTTCGATCCTCCCCGCGAGGCGGGTGGCAAGGACTGCGGCGACGCATGCAGCGCGGCGTGGGATAGGCTCTACGAGCCCGGCAACGAGGTCGGACGGCGCTACCTGCGCTATCGCGGGCTGGACGACCTCGACGCGATGGAGTGGGGCTTGGGGTTCACGCGCGTACCGAAGGAGATCATGCCGGAGTTCCGCGTGTGGGAGCCGGAGGCTCTGGGCTTCATCACGATCCCCTTCTGGAACCGGGACTTCTCTGAGGCCAACTACTGCATGCTGCGCACGATCTCGCGCGGCGAGGTGCGCAACAAGGAGTGGCGGCCTGCGGGCCTTGCCACGCCGCTGTGGAACGAGTGGATGCTGTCGGCCTCCCTCGATACGGTCATCGTGGCCGAGGGACTGATTGATGCGATGGCGCTCCACAAGATCACCGGCAAGGACGTGATGGCGCTCGGCGGCGTGTCGAACGCCAAGCGTCTCGCGCAGGTGCTCTACCGCACCCCGCCCGAGCTGCGCCCGCAGGTCGTGCTCGTGGCTATGGACGAGGACGACGAAGGTCGCAAGGCGTGCGAGAGGATCCGTGCGGACCTGAGTGCCCTGCGCATCCGCAACAACTCCATGCCCGCATACCCTGGCGGGGCCAAGGACGCCGACGAGTACCTGATGGCTACGCGGGACAGCGAGTGGCGCTTCGAGGTGTATGACTCCGCAGGGCTCAAGCTGTACCGGTCGAGGTGGCTGTGATGGCCCGAGACGAGTACATGGGGGGATTGGAGGCCGCCGGCGGGGCGGCCTCCGTCGTCTCTGCGGATGTTGCGGCAACGTCGGGGCGGCAGTCGTCGCTGCCGGCCTTCGTGCAGGCCATCGCGGTCAGGGACGAGCTGCCCGAGATGCCCGCCGAGGTGATCGAGGGCGTGCTGCTCGAGACCCACAAGATGCTGCTGACCGGCCCCAGCAAGGCCGGCAAGACCTGGTGCCTCATCAACTTGGCGGTGTCGGTTGCCACCGGGAGCTGGTGGATCGACTTTCGCTGCGCCCAGCGAAAGGTGCTCTACGTCGACCTCGAGACCGACCCGCGCACGCTGCAGAAGCGCGTGTGCACGGTGACCGACGCGAAGGGCGCGGACGCGGCGGTCGTGCACGGCAACCTCACGCTGTGGCCGCTGAGGGGCAGGTCCTGCGGCCTTGAGGAGATCGCCTGGGAGCTGTTCGCCCGCTGCAAGGCCGGGGACTTCGGCATGGTGATCATTGACCCCGCCTACATGGTGCAGGACGGCGACGAGAACAACGCCAAGGACATACGCGAGTTCTTCGCCAAGCTGGACGAGATCTGCGTGAACCTTGAGTGCACGGTGGTCATATCGCACCACCACTCCAAGGGGGCACAGGGGCTCAAGTCCTCGATCGACCGCGGCAGTGGCTCCGGCGTGTTCGGGCGTGCGCCGGACGCGGTGCTCGACATGACCGAGCTCGTGCTGGAGGCGTCTACGCTGGAGATGGCGCGTGAGTCCAACGTGCTGCGCGAGGTGAGGCACCTCACCGGCTGGCGGATGTCGTTCACCCTGCGCGAGTTCGCCTACCGCGACCCGCTGGACCTGTGGCTGACGTTCCCCCTGCACGTGACGGACTCCACGGGCCTTCTGGCCGAGTGCAAGCCCAACTACGGCGGCGTCTCGGAGGCGAGGAGGGTCAAGCAGGAGGCGGAGAACCTGGGCAAGGTGTCGGCGCTCGACGCGGTCTGCGAGCGTCTCATCGGATCCGGGGCGTCCTGCATGCGCGAGGACGTCCAGAAGGCGCTCCACTGGTCCACCCCCACGACGCGCAACTGGCTCAAGGAGTCGGCGAGGTTCATGGGCACCATCGACCCCGCGACCGGGCGTAGCGTCGTCGTCCGCAGGCCCGTGGATGATGGCGCAACCTCGGGCTTGCTTGGAGGCGTGCCCGCCACGTCACCCACCAAGGATGTTGCGGCAACCTCTGGCCTTTCCGGCGGTGCCGCAGACAAGGGAGAGGGGGCGCAGAGTGAGCTACCCATCGCCTGAAAGCCTGAAAGCTTTCCTTTCCTTCCATGAAAAGAAGCCCCTTATATATAGGGTTCTTTCTGGGGAGAGGGGTGTGTGTCGGGGCGAGGGGACCCCGACGACACACCCCCGCACCCCTCCGCATCGTCCTTCGACGTCGAAAGCCTTTCCATCCAACCGTCACCCTGCATGCCCCGGGCGGTGGTCGCGATGAGGAACAGGCCCTGGACGACGCAGGAGGTCGACGTCATGCGCGGGCGCGGCTACCTGGGCGCGGAGGCGGTGCAGGTGGCGCTGATCTCGGAGTGCGGCAGCTTCCGCTCGATACGCTCCATCGAGAGCCAGGCGAGCCGCTGCCACGTGAGCCTCAAGGTCCAGCACGTGTGCCCCGAGTGCGGCGTGGTGGGCATCCGGCTCAACAGGCAGAGCGGCCTCTGCCCCGCGTGCACCGAGCGGATGCACCTGGAGGAGGAGATCGCCTTCAACGAGATCCTGCAGCGCGAGCGCGAGGAGAAGGCCAACGAGGCCGAGATCGCTGCGATCCGGCGCGAGCGCGACCGCATGCGCAAGCGGAACAGCCGGCTGTGCAAGAAGCACGGGCTCAAGACCAGGCGCGAGCGCAAGAAGTGACTTGGGGTGAAAGAGTGCAAAGGCTGGAAACCTTGCACCCTTTCACCCCTTGTGCGCGAGTTTGTGACGCGCGGGCATGATGCAGCCTGAGGAGGTGGCAACCATGCCTGCAAAGCTGAAGCTGACACACAAGCTCGTGGGGGAGATCGTCGAGCTCAAGCGCGACGGGCTCTGCGATGCCGACATCATCGCCGCCATCGGGGTTCACCCGTCCACGTTCTACCGCTGGCTCAAGGAGGGCGAGGACGCGAGGACCGGGGTGAAGCGCGCGTTATACGAAGAATTAAAAAAGGCCGAGGCCCAGTACAAGCGCGGCCTGCTCACGACCATCAAGGACGCGGCCATGTCGCGTGCGCAGTACTGGACGGCAGCCGCCTGGCTGCTCGAGAGAAAGTACCCGATGGAGTACGGCAAGATGGAGCGCAAGGCGGAGGACTCCGACAACGCGCCTGTGCAGCTCACCCTTGGCCTGGTCATCGAGCCGATGGTCTCCGACGGGGACGGTGAGTAGGTTGTCTGAGGGCATCACCGTCGCAGACCACATCATCCCGCGATTCCACCCGGTTCTGGGGGACGTGATGGCGCACGGCCACACGCACTACTGGCTGCCGGGCGGGCGCGGGAGCACGAAGAGCTCGTTCATCTCGATAGCCATAGTCCTTCTTATCATCGCCAACCCCAAGGCCAACGCGGTCGTGGTGCGACGCTTCGGTAACACGCTGAGGGACAGCGTCTATCAGCAGCTGCTGTGGGCCATCGAGGTGCTGGGGCTGGAGGGCGTGTTCAGGTCGAGGGTTTCTCCGATGGAGATCACGTACACGCCGACCGGGCAGAGGATCGTCTTCCGTGGCGCTGATGATCCTCTTAAGCTCAAGGGCGTGAAGTTCACCAAGGGCTATTGTTCCGTCGTGTGGTTCGAGGAGCTGGACCAGTTCGAGGGCATCGAGACCGTGAGGTCTATTCTCAACTCTTTGCGTCGTGGTGGAGATAGGTTCTGGATCTTCTACAGCTATAACCCTCCGAAGACGATGTGGTCGTGGGTGAACGTCGAGCGCCTGGAGCGTCTTCGTAGGGATGACACGCTGGTGCGCGGTTCTTCTTACCTGGACGTGATCGAATCGCACCCTGACTGGGTGGGCGCTCCGTTCATCGAGGAGGCCGAGTACCTTCGCGACACGAACGAGAAGGCTTGGAGATGGGAGTACCTGGGCGAGATCACCGGCACGGGTGGAGCGGTCTTTGACAACGTGCATGATGTCCGTCTCACCGATGGGCGCATACATGGGATTGAGCGCGTGAGGAACGGCGTGGACTGGGGCTGGTTCCCGGATCCCTGGCGCTTCGTCCGCTGCGGCTGGGAGCCTTCCGCTCGTAGGCTTCTCATCTTCGAGGAACACTCGGCAAACAAGATGATGCCCATCGATACCGGTCGTATAGTGGTCGATTCTCTTACCTATGCCGACGAGGCCGGCGGGGATCCCTACTACCATGACCAGATCATCTACTGCGACGACACGCCGGATAGCAAGGTGCAGATGAACACGTGGAGGCGCGAGCTTGCCATTCGTGTGCATCCGGCGCGGAAGGCACGCATGAGGCGCTTGTCTTACGAATGGCTGGCTGGCCTGCGTGAGATTGTCATTGACTCCCAGCGCTGCCCTTTGACCTTCTCCGAATTCACCTTGAAGGAGTTCGAGAGGGACAAGGAGGGCAACTGGATCGATGACATCCCAGACGGCAACGACCACAGCATCGATGCAGTTAGATATGCAATGCTCGATGACGTGTTGCGCGGGTGAGTCGCCCTTCTTGTCAGCGCTTTTGTTCTTATCAACTGCTCTGACTATCTGACAAGCTCGCCATGGAAGAACTGCTCTTGGAAATGAATCGCCTCAAGGATCTCGGCGTCCTGGTAGTCGCTGCCATCAATCGAGACTATCCACTTGTCCTCGTTGTCGTCGTGGCGATGGTAGACGGCGATTACTGTTCCCACGAACTCCTCGAGAGGCCCGCTCGCACCGAGCACGTATACGTCCTGCTCCTCGCCATCACCGCCACAAACGCCTTCGACGTAGCCATAGTTGACCGGGTAGACGGTGTCGGGATACCTGGGATGGGCGCTCCCTAGTGGGCGGTCAATCCTGCCCCGCACGACCGATCCGATGACATCCTTACCCATCACGCCTCCCAGAGCTCGTCCTTATCACCATTCTACGCGGGATTGTGACATGGGCGGACGCTTGCGGTGTTCTTATCACCTATGAACGGAAAGGTCTTCTTACCATGAGCCTGAACGCGATGGATGAGTACTGGGTGCCGGAGCACGTGAAGGACTATCTGCGGAGGATGGGGTTCGTCTTGCCGCTCGATGACATGGAGCCTTGGATCCGTAGCTGGGACGACTGGATGGGTGCTCGGGGGAGCTTCTATGACTATCGGGATCAGGACGGGGTTGGGCGCGTGTATGAGGTGCATAGGCGGTCCATTCACCCTGCGATGCGCGTTTGCAAGGAGTGGGGTTCTCTTCTCCTCAACGAGGATGTCAAAGTCGTTAGCGAGAACCAGGGCGTTACTGACTGGCTCGAGGCGTTCTTATCATCGACCAACTTCATGAACGCTGCCCAGGCCACCGTCGTTCGCGCGTTTGGTCTTGGCACGGGCGCGTGGGCGTTGTGGGTTGACCTGGACAAGAGGAAGGTTCGTATTCGCCACTATGATGCCCGCATGGTGATACCTCTCACGTGGGACGAGGACGGGGTCACGGAGTGTGCCTTTGTCACCCGTGCCTATTACCGTGGGAAGGCCGTGGACCAGCTCCAGATGCACCTTCGCGGGGACGTGGGGCTCTTATCACATGAAGAGTCCTTATCTGCTGACTCTCTCATTATTGATTCTGAGACTTACCGCATCGTCACCGTATGCTTTGACCGTGAGGGGAACGAGATCCTGCCCAACGGCATTGTCCCTCTCTACGACACTGGATGCTCTTGTCCCACCTTCGGCATTGTCAAACCTGCCGTCACCAACACGCGCGTGGACATGTCGCCATACGGCCAGTCCGTCTTCGCAGACGCGGTGGACGCCATACAGGCGGTTGACCTCACCTTTGATGCCCTTATTAGCGAAATCGACCTATCGAAGATGCGGATCTTCCTGAGCGACGTTCTCTTCGACCGCTCGGGCGAGGGCAACAAGTCCGTCACCATTCCCTTTGGCAAGCAGGACTGTACCGTGTTCCGCAAGGTCATGAGCACGGAGGATACCATCCAGGAGTTCGCGCCGGCGCTCCGCACGAGTGCCCAGAAGGAGGCGTTCAGGGTTGCCCTCCAGATGCTGGGGGATCTCTGCGGCTTCGGCATAGACTACTTCGACCTGGACGACGCGCGGGGGTATGTGAGGACGGCGACTGAGGTGTCCAGTGACAACAGCGCTCTTATGCGTAATATCAGGCGTCACGAGAACAGCCTTGAGGGTGCCATCACGGACATATCGAAGGCCCTTATCACCGTCTCGCGTTCTTTCGGCGAGAACATCCCAGATGAGGGCGTTCTCAAGGTGGCCTTCGACGACAGCATCATCCAAGACACGGCGGCGGAGAAGGCGCAGGACATGAGCGAGGTGGGCGTCACGCTGAACCCCTTCGAATACCGCATGCGCTGGTACTCGGAAGACGAGCAGACGGCCAGGGCACGCGCGGCGGAGATCGGCACGGGTACTGTCATTGGCAAGGGGGATGGGGGCAATAGGCGCTAGGGCTCTATCACGATTCTCTCGTCACGACCCTCGAGCACGAGCTCGTACCCGCACGCCTGGGCGATCTGTGCGAGGGTGTCGGCCTTGGGCACTGTTCCCCTGGACAGCAGGGCCGAGAGGTAGCTCCTGGTCTTGCCCATAGCCTTGCTGACCGTCACCGTGCCGCCCCCCGTGGCCTCGCACATGTGCCGTATAGCCTCGTCCACCTTCATGTGTCCGCTCCTCCCGTGAGAGATCTTCACCAACCAGTCTAACCCCTGGCATAGGTCTAACAGTATGTAAACTCTATGGAGATAGGTCTAGCACTTGATAAACCATAAGGGACGCGGGATAATAGTGTTCTGGAAGCCCACGTCCGATTGGAGGACACCATGACAGCCACAACCACCGAGACCACCACCTGGAAGCTCCCCGACCTGGACACCGCCTACCACCTGGAGGACCACGCGCCCATGACGCTGGGCCAGATGCTCGACGGCGTTGACCCCGAGTTCATCCCGACGAACCAGACCATGCTGGAGGACCTGCTGTGGGCGTTCGGGGCCTGGGAGGACCTAGAGGCCATGAACGCGGCCATGGGAGCGAGGGTGTACTGCAACACGCCTGACGGCTTCGTGGGGTTCCGGCTGGTGCAGTAGCCATACCATACGGCACAACGGCATACGAGCGATCTGGGGCGGTCTTCGGGCCGCCCCTTGGCGTCTGGGGACAGGCGGGATCCGCGCGGGGGTGTCGGGACCCTGGCGACCTCGCCGGTGGCGGTGGCCGGCACCGGTGCTCTGCCGCCGACGGGTGCGCACACGCCACGCAGGCGCACGACCCCGAATGGGAGAGCATCGCAGGTGCGGGGCCGTGGGGCGCGCGAGGGAGGGAAGGCCGTGCGGGCAGCGGGCGGCCAGTAAACGTAACAAGGCGCTGGCACAGAGCACACGCGGGCGCAAGC
>JAGAWD010000121.1 GCA_017941585.1 Olsenella sp.
ACTATAGGGACACCCCCCTGCGCAGTTGCAGGGTCACAGCCTGCGACTCCTCGCAGGCGCAAAGCACCTTCATATATGTCTTTTTCCTTTCATCATCTGCGCCCTGAGAAGCATGCGGGTGCGCTCGCGCTTGTCGTCCCCGCATGCCACCCAAAGCATGAACTCGTCCCAAATTGACTGCTCCTGCTCCACGGCGGCTGCGTAGAGCTGGTGCATCTCCTCGACCGTGAAGCGGTCGTAGTTCAGCCCCATCTCGCCCATGAGCTGCGACACAGCCGTGGCGAAGTACTCGTCCCGGTCGATGAGGACGTAGCCCTCACTTGCCATCTTGCCGCGCCTGCCAGAGCCAATAGGTGCCGGAGCCGAACCATGCGAGCGCGGCCAGCGCGTCGCGGGCGTCTCCGCTCGCGAGGGTCGCAGCCGCGTTGAGCGCGGCCACGGCGTAGTTGGCAAGCGCGAGGCCCATCCTCGCGGCCCTCACATGGCCGTCCATGTGCACATCCCTTGCATCTGGGTCAGCGCTTGCAGAGGCGTCCCCATCTCCTCGATGGGGCAGTCGGCGTAGTTCCCGACGTACCAGCCTTCGTCGCACTGCTGGCACTTGGCGTGGGAGAAGCCCACGTTGGGGCCGTGTGGGTACTTCGATTCCTTGGACCACCGGAGGACGACGGTGCCCCCGCAGTGGGGGCACCCTCCCTTGACGATGGCCTGCTTGAGGTCAAGAGACATGGCGCTCTCTCCAACGCAGGTGGTCGTTAACGAGGGTCGAGGTGACGCCGCCTACCACGTAGGCCATCTCCTCCTCAGCGGGATACTCCTCGCCAAGGAACTCGAAGTAGCGACGGGCGACGTGGGTGGCTTCGTGAGCGAGCAGGCCGATCTCGTCGTAGGCCTCGCCGTGGTACTCCATGAGCACCCATGCCTCGAAGGGACTCCTTTCGGGGATCGGGAAGCACTGTGCCAAGGCATCTTCCAGCTCGACTCCGACGCTCTCCTCGGCGATGTCCTTGAGGATCCTCTTCCTGCTGTGGTAAAGGCGGAGTTTGAGGTGGGGCATTGCCTCGCAGTCCCACTTGGTGACCCGCTTACGCTTTCCCATCCGAGGACCTCCTCTTGATCGGATTGCCGAAACAGTCCTCGACGAGCAGGTAGGTGGCATCGCCAAGCTCGATGACCTCGGGGTACCCCTCGCCCTTCCACTCGACCGTATAGCACGAGAACACCGTGCCGTCGCTGGCGGTGCGGGGACCGTCCCCGAAGACCTTGAGGTCGCTACTCATCGTCTGCCTCCGGCACGAACTCGCGCAGCACGTCCTGATACCCGTGGTAGACGCGCTTCAGGATCGCGGCCATGAGGGCCTTCTCTGGGTCGTTGTGGATCTCGCAGAAGTAAGGACGGTAGAAGGGAATCTCGCCCGGGTCGCACACGTACCCCTTCGTTTTGATGCACTTGCCGTCGCTGCACTCGGAGCACTTCACGACCGTCTTCTCGCCGTCGTCCCAGAACACGATGGTGGCGGGGCCGTTGAAGATGACCTTGGTGACCCTCGGCAGGAGGCCTTCTACCTGCGAGAGGATCCTGCGCATGGTGTCCGTCAAGGTGTCCTTGTCGTAACGGAGAATCGTGGGGCCATGAATCGTGAAAGTCATCTCGACGCGCTCAGGTGCGAAGCAACGCGGGACCAAGGGATCGAGGGGAGAGCAGTGGTAGTCCGGCTCAACGTGCTTCATCTCGGCGATGTGCAAGGGCTTGTTCTTCATGGCCCTACTCCTTTCCTTCGGTAAGCTCGATGTCGAGGATGCGGTCGCGGATTGCCTCCGCCTTCTCGATTGCCTCAGCGAGGCCGACGACCTCGTTGTCCTCCTTCATTAGGAGTTCCTGCACGTGGGCGAGGGCGATGCCTAGCGTGCTCGGGTAGACCTTCTCGCTAACCCAGTCCATGCGGCTCTGCTCGTTGCCCTCCTTGCCCCTTGACTTGACCTCGCGGTACTTCCAAAGCTCCCAGCAGAGCATGTTGGGGTAGGGACGAATCTGGTAGTTCTCGATCTGTATAATCATTTGCTTCTCCTTTGCTCGCGTATCAGGAGCAGGTGGCCGTCCTGCTTGTGCACGCGCACAAGACCACGGAAGTCATCCTTCGCGCAGACGTTCCACAGCCCCTTGTAAAGCGTCTCGATGTCGTACTCGGTCAGATGAACGCTCACGTTCGCCTCGGCGGCGTGGTAGTTGAGGAACGTCCTCACGAGGCGTTCCGAGAATCGGCTCAGCTTGGTCGTGTTGCGGGTGTTGGACACCGCCCCGTCGAACGGTTCGAGATACTGGTCCATTCGCGCTACCTCCTGTACCGCTTGCACGACTCGACGATCTGGATGACCTCCGCCTCGTCGAGGGGCGGGGACATGTAGCGCTCGTTGGCCCGCATCGCGAGGTCGAGCATGGCATCCTCCGAGACGCCTGCCTGCCACTGCTGCCCGCAATAGCTGACGAGGGATATGTGGCGTGCGCCGCTGGAAACGACCGGGTAGGTCGGGCAGAGGTTGACCCTGCCGTCCTCCCGGTTCTGCCAGGTCGGCTTCCAGATGACCGGCCTGCGCTCGGACGAGCCGTCGAGCGGCATGTCGGCGAAGTGGTCGGCCAGAACCGCGTCGATGCCCTCCTGGGCCTCGGCGATCTCGTCGAAGATCACCGTCCTGCCCGTGAGGACGAAGTAGCGCGCGTCCTTGTAGATCTCCCACCCCTTGCGGTTGTTGCGGCCACGAAAGGGCAGGGACCCTTTGCAGATGATGTGGATGCCGTTCCCGGACTTCGACACCTCCGTGTAGCTCTTGCAGGCCATGATGGCCGCGATCGCCCCATCGGAGATCATGCCCTCCTCATCGAAGGCGTGGTCGATGTCGATGCCGACCAGGCCGTCGTCGGCGAACACGAAGCCCGCGTATGAGTAGATGCCAGCCGCAAGGCAGTCGCAGGCGTCCTCGAAGCTGCCCCAGCTCTCGGGCTTGCTGACGGAGGCAGCGCCCCCGTCGAAGCACCTCATGGGACGCTTGGAGTCCCTGTTGGCACATACCCAGCGGTCGAGCGCGCGCAGCTCCTCGGGGATGGCCTCCGTCAGCGTCTCCACGCCTACGCCTTCTTTCGGGTGCGCCTCGGAGCGGGGGTGTCCTCTTCCTCGCGCTCAATCTCCCTGCCTCGAAGGTCGAAGACCTCGGCGGGGATGAAATGGCGGTCGTCGATGTGGAGGTATTCGACGCCGTTGACGGTGACCAGCTTCAGGTCCTTGGCGTTCTCGGCGATCTCAAGCGCCACGGGAGCGGGCATCTGGCTCGTGCTGTACATGCCGTTGCCCGCGTCGATCATGTACGCGACGGTTGACCCCGGAGAGGACCAGTCCTTCTTGATTCTCATAGGGAGAACTCCTTTCTAATTGTCTCCTCGAACTCGGGGAGGCTCTTGACGAAGTGGTGGGGTATCTGTTGGCGGAGGAAGCGGTTGCGCCAGACGATCTGGTCGGGCTGTGGCTTGTAGCCGCTGTCGGCCTTCAGCTCGATCGCGACGACCCTGCCCTTGCCGAATACGAGAAGGTCGGGGAAGCCCTTGTTCGACCACCCCGACCCATGTATGTTCACCGGCAGCAGACCTAGCCGCTTGGCGAGCCTCATGCACTCCGCCTGTACGGCGGACTCACGCATTATGAGAACAGGTCCTCCTCGTCGTCTTCGAGGTCGTCATCGACCTCCTCTTCCTCGTCTTCGAAGGTGCCATCGGGGTCGTAGACCTCATCGAGTTCGGCGTCTCGGAAGTTGCGGGGATGCGTGTACTTGTTGCCGTTGTCGGCCTCGGTCGCAACGACGTCGCAGAGCACGTGGCGTCCCACAAGCTCGTCGGGGTCGATGTCCTCGACCTCCCAGTTGCGGAGCGCGGTCTTGGCGATGGTGGAGTAGGCGTTGAGCGCGCCCATCTGGGCGGCACCCTTCCTCTTTGCCTTGCCGAAGCGGAAGGTCTCGACGCCGCTGCGACCGTCCCCGTCCTCGAAGCGGATCTTGGCAGTGGCGGTCTTGGTGTCGTAGGTGGAGCTGGTGATGGTGAGGATGACGTCCTCTCCCTCTTCCAGGTTGCGGAAGCCCTCGGAAAGTGCGATGCGTGCCATGTGGTGTTCCTCCTATTTCTTTGCGACCGTCACGTTGAAGCGCGACGAGACCGATTGCTTGCTGTACTTCTCGAAGAGGCCGTCCTTCTTGAGGGCCTTCTCGTCAACGACCGCCTTGGTGGTCTTGGAGAGCTTGCAGGTTACGCGGCCACGGGAGAAGGTAGCGGTGTCCCCGTCTCCGATGTTCTCTGTTGCGTACTGCTTGAGCTGCGCCTTGATGGCGTCGCGGCGCTTCGTCTTGTCTGAGATCGCGCCCATGAAGAGGTCGATCTCGTCGCAAAGCCCCTCGTACTCCGCAAGCAGCTCGTCGATGTCGGTTTCGGGGTTGAGGCTCGTGTTGCGAAGCTCCTTGAGGTATTCGGCGTCGGCGCGCTCGTCGTACTCGGGCGAGACTCCGGTGAGAACGTGGTCGTTCCACCACTTGAGGGCGGGCCTGACGTACTCCTCCTCGAAGTCCGGATAGCGCTCGCTCACCTGGAATTCGAAGGTCGTGGTGTTATCGGCAGTGACCACGAATCTCTCGGGGTCGTCGTAGTCCCCGTCTTGGAGGAAGGTCGCCACCATGATTACGTCGTCGCACCCGAGGAGCCATGCGTAAAGCGCCGCCTGAAGGGCGTAGTACTCGGGCACGTCATCCTCCCAGTCCTCGGCGCGCTTTGTGGTCTTGAACTCAAGCACGGAGGTCACGGTGCCGTCCTCGTCCTTGGTGATGGCGTCCCACATGCCGCCGAGGACGGGATGCTCGAAGAAGTTGCCCCACGTCTTCTTGAAGTAGTCGGGGCCGTAGACGTCGGTCGGGTCGAAGAGGTCGTCCATGGCGTAGGCGTCGCGCATGTACTGGATCTGCTTAGGCTCGATCGCCTTGCCCGCCTTGGTGTACTTGGTGTCCTCGAAGGGTTGGTTGTAGGCGCGGGTGATCTCGCACCACTGCTGGAAGGGGGTGGACCAGCGGTTGAGGCCGAGGACGGCGGCGAACTTGGTGGCCGTCATCTTCTTGGGCCGCTTGGGCGGGTCGATCGAGACGGTGTTGTCGGTGTTCCAAACGATGTTCATCTGACTAGTCCTTTCAGACAAAGGTGGCTTCGTTCAACTTCGCCCTCACCTTCGGGGTCACGACCAGGAGGCCGAAGTCCTCCGTAAGGTGTTCCTGCAGCAGGGCGACGACGGTTGCGGCGTCGATCGTCGTGCAGTCGAGGGACGAGAAGACGCCCTCGACGGCCTCGATGACCCCGAAGATCTTCTCGTTGTCGAGACCCAGCTCGCGATTGTTCGTCTGAATCCCCGCGATCATCGGCTACTCCTCGCCTTCCGCGTCGTACTTCTCCTTCAGCTCGCCCAGCTTTGTCAGGTAGCCCTCGGCCTGCTTCTTGGTGAACTCGCCCTTGAGGTTGCCTGTCTCGACGCCGACCTGCGCGATGTAGGCGCTCACCTCTGGCTCGTCGCCGTGGGCGGTCTTGAGGGTCTTGATGGATCGGGTGAGCTGGCGGATCTGAAGGTTCGTGGCCTTGCCGTCAGCGTTGGCGAGCTTCTTGGCGGTCGTCTTGCGCTGCTCTGCCGTCGCGGGCTTCGCGGGGGCCTTGGCAGGTGCCTTCTCGGTGGCCGTGCTCACCTTGGTCTTGGATGCCGTGGCGTTCTTGGCGGGCGTCTTCGGTTCGGGCGCGTTGTCGATCTCGTCCGGCACGGCGAGGTCGAGAACCTGCATCTTCAGGTAGCGGCGCAGGTAGGTCTGCTCGCTGCCTTGGCGCTGCAAGGCGTTCTGCGAGGCCTGCCCGGTCTTCTTGGAGATGATCTCCTCAACCTGGAGCCAGTTGAGGCGGAACTCCACAACCTCGTCGGGGTTATCCGCGTTGATGACGGTAGAGGTGGCGAGAGCGGGGATGCCGCCCTTCTCGACCACTTCGCCGGTCTCCTTGTCGATGGTGCGGGTGGGGCTGACCGCAGGCCTGTAGGTGAAGACCTCCACGAGGCCAAGCTCGGCGAAGACCTGGTTTTGGACGGCCACGACGTCTCCAAGCTCCATGTAGGTCCAGCCCGCATAGTCGTTGACGCCGCTCTTGGTGATGCCGCTCTCCCCGACCATCTTGCGGGCGAGGGCGAGCTTCTGGTAGACATTCATGCCGCTGTAGTCGTTGGTAGCGGCGGTCTTCTTGGTGGCAGTAGTAGCCATGGACTCCTCCTTGAAGTCGTTGGCCCTCTTCAGGGCCGTCTGGACATAGAATTTCTTGTCGATCTCCGAGATGTCGGGCATCCCGGCATTTGATATGAAGCAGTGCTCGGGTAGTGACTCGACCTTCGCGACCTGCCCGGTCTCGGCCTTTACTTTGTAAAGCCGTCCCAGCCCCTTGTAGTTGCAGGCGAAGACCCGGTTGCACCTCTGGCGGTCAACCTCCTCGTCTGCCACGAGCTGGTATACGCGGGAGTACTTGGATCCCGCCTTGGCTATGAGTTGAAACTTGGAAGGGTCGTCGCATGCCATGACGGTCTCCTCCACGGGAACCCCGTCCAGCAGCCACGCCCGCAGGGCCTCGGCAACGATGGTCGCGTTGTTGTTGGCGGAGAACGCCCCGACCTTCGAGAGACCGCGCACGAGGTACGACCCCTTGACCTTCTCGTGACCGTCCGTCTTGCGCATGGCGTAGTTGTTGACGTCCTTCTCCCAGACGATCGAGATGTCGTCCTCCTCAAGGCCGAAGCCCGTGCGGGACTCCCACTCGTGGTAGATGGAGCGCACCTGTTCGAGGTGCGTGACGTCAACGGAGACCATGATGCCGTCCGTGTTGAGCTGGATAAGCTCGATGGTGGGAACCGCCCCGACCAGGCTCTCGGCAAGCTCCAAGAGGTAGAGCTGGCCTGAGATGCACACCGACCTCGCCATGAGCGGGTCGTACAGGTCGTTGTATTTGTTCAGGGTGGCTCCATACGTGGTGTTGACAATCAGCTTGAGTGCGTTTGCGGTTGCGGTGTCGCCGCTTGCCTTCGCGGACAGTCGCTCGTCATATATGTTTCTGAACACGTCTGGCGAGGCCATGTTACGCGACGTGTAGCCGTTCCGGATCATCAGGGACGGGTAGTAGCTCGTCACATCAATGTTTATGATCTTGCGGCTATCGGTGGCGACCTCGCGATACTTCGGGAGCGCTCCGTGGATGCCCCCGAAGCCGAGGGTGACCGGGCACCTGCCGACCGTGATGTCGAGCTTCGACTTCCAAAGCTCCTCGTCGGGCACCTTCCTGTCACGCACGCGAGAGAAGAAGCTGAGTACCATGAGGGGAATCTTCGTCAAGTCGAGGTTCTTGGGCACGCGGTACTCGCGCTCGTCGTCATGCTCCTCGTAGGTGGCCCCCAGTATCTTCGCCGTGAGCTTCGCGTTGGTGAGGTAAAGCGACTGCGCGGCTGAGAGGCCGACCCTCTCGCCGAGGGTCATCTTGGTCTCTAGGTAGTCCTTGCGGATGTGTAGAAGCTGCTCGGTGGCGTCAACGTCGTGCTTGCAGTAGTGCAACACATCGGCGCGCTCGTCCTCGCTGAGCTTGTGGGTCACGGTGAAGTCAACCTCGGACTCTTCGACGCTCATCCCGAGGTGGCCCTCGATGGACTTGAGCGACGTTCCGATCTGCGTGTCCTTCATGAGGTCAACGTCGTTGAACTTCCAGTAGAGGTCTTGCAGGTAGGGGTTCTCCCAACCCTGCTCGCCCCTGATGATCCAGTCGTTGACCTCCTTGACCTGTTCGGCGTCGCATCCGGCGTAGATCGCCTTCATGATGTACTGGTCGTAGTGCGAGCCGTTGTAGGACACGAAGAGGGCCTTGGAATTGTCCTCCATGAACTGGATCAGGTCATCGGCCTCCTCGTTCCAGAAGTGGGTATATTGGCCGTCGGCGTGCTTGAAGACGACCAACCAGTCGTGGGCGAAGACCTCGAAGTCGTAGACGATAAGCTCATGGTTCTCTAGAGCCATATGTCAACCTCCTCGATTCTCTCCGCTATCCAGCGGACAACGGGAACGGCAAAGGAGTTCCCGAGGGCCTTGTAACGCGGGCCGTCTGCGGGTTTGTGGCGCTTTCCGTTAGCGTCGAACCACTCACCTATATCTGTCCATCCGTCGGGGAACCCCATCAAGCGTTCGCATTCGACGGGCGTTAGACGCCTCACGATCCAAACGGAACCGTCGGATATGACAACCGCATGTTCCAACGTTTCTGGGTCATAGTTCGCAAATGCTACGGCTTGCTCGTTCGCCCTTGACAACGTATAGGCGAGGTCTTCCGAGTTGACGTTTGTTCCATTGGCTCCTGTGTTCGAGGTGAGCATGGTGAACACCGTTTGGTCGTTTCCGGTGGCGATGGTGCCGCTGAGATCGTCTTGGACGAGAGCACCCTTGCCACCTCCTGCCTTGCCCGATCGCATGCGTAGGGCATAAGCAACGGGATTTTGGTAGTTGAGCGAGTAACCGCCGTTTGCCTTCGCCTGAAGCGTCCCGCTGCATTCATCGATGGGCACATAGTTGCGACAGTCGATGGCTACCGCTGGCGTGTTCGTGCCACCTCCGGACGCCCTTAGCGTAGGAGTCATCTCTTCGCTCATGACGACCGAGGAAGCCGTCCTGCTCGCTCCCGGAAGGAAGCTGAGCACTGCTGGCTGTTTGTCGGCCTGAACGGTAGGCGACATCTCTTCGGTGAAGCCTATGCTTCCAGCCTTGCTTCCTTGGTGCCATTTGAAACCACCGCAGCTAGGACCTCGTCCAACGGATGCGGCAAGGGCTTTCCGCGCATCCCGCTCCGACGGATGATCCCCTGACATGCTTTCACGCTCAAATAGAACCTCGGATGCACATTCGGTTCCAAGACATCCGACAAGAAAGACACGCCTGCGCCGCTGAGCGACGGGGCCGACGAATCCGACAAGCTCGCCGGAATCGTCATACAAGGGTACTCTGGCAAACTGCGCGTCCAATACTCGCCATGCGAGACTATACCCGCAGTCATCCAGCGATGAGAGGAGCTGCCCGAAAGCGACCCCGCGCTCGACTGAGAGCGCGCCCGGGACGTTTTCCCAGATGAGCCATCTAGGACGTAGCTCTTGAACTGCTCGGATATACTCGTACATGAGGCCGGAAGCACCGGCGAGGCCGGTTCGTGTTCCGGCGATGGAGAAGGATTGGCAGGGGGATCCTCCCACCACGAGGTCTGGTCTGCCGTGTTCGGCAAGGAAATCACTCCAATCGATCATGGTGATGTCTCCCAAGTTGGGGACGTCGGGGTATCTCTCTCTCTCAGAACCGCGCACGGGAAAGGCTCGATTTCGGAGAAGGCCATCGGCTCCCATCCGAGGGGACCCCATGCCACGCTCGCTGCTTCGATGCCGCTGAACAGTGATACGTACCGCATCACTTGCACCCCATGACGATCGCCTGTATGCTCGCGCCGGTCTTGGGACACCATCCCTCGAAGGTGGTCATGTTGCCCATGTTGCGGATCGTCGGGTAGGCACCAGCCGCCTCGAAGACCTTGAGAACCCTGATTGCGTGTGTGGGGTCGATGCGTGTGGGATAGTCGGGGTCTTGCCCCTTCTCAAGCCACTTCCAAGTCTCGACGAGGTCCGGATACTTCTCGTCCGGGTAGCCGTGCGAGTCCTTGCCGGGGATGCGGAAGCCCTTCTCGGTGACGCCGATGCTCTGGCTGGGCTTCAGGCCCTCGATCTCGTGCGCCCAGATCTGCCACGGGACGCGGGGCATCTTGTCGCGCTCCCAGTCCCTCTCGCGATAGCGCACGGCCACGATCTTGTCGGTGGCGCAAAGCTCCCCGTGGACGAGCGTCGGCTGGCCGAGACGTCCGCCGTCGGCCTTGTCGCAGCACCCTTGCATCGCCTTAATGAGCCTGACGTTCAATGTGTCGTCCTTTCGTGTACTCGGTTATGTACTCGTTGAAAAGCGCCTCCGAGAAGTCCTTGTAGTTCTTCAGGGCGGCGTAGATGGCGTGCTCGACCGTTCCGGACATGAGCAGCCAGTAGTAGGAGCAGGCCCTCTTCTGGCCTATCCTGTGGATGCGGTCGCGCGCCTGCTCGGTGAGGTTGGAGCTTAGGGACGGTTCGAAGAAGACGATCGTGTCGGCGGCGTACAGGTCGATGCCAGCGCTGCCGCTCTGGTACTGGCAGACTATGGCACGTACCTCGTCCTCCTCTTGGAACCTGCGCCACACTCCCTTGTCCTTCTGCTTGCCGTCGAGGATGACATGCGCCCACCCCATCTCGTCGAGCAGGGCGGAAACGGCGTCGATGCTATGGCGGAAGTCGCAGAACACCACGACCTTGCCCTCCCAGTCGGCGAGCAGTTCCTTGAGGGCCGTCAGCTTGGGGTTCGGGAACTCGACGTGATCTCCCGTCTCGGTGTCGAGATAGCCGGATGCCATCTGCCTGAGCCGCAGCGATCTCGTGAGGCCGTTGCCTGCGAGGGTGTCAAGCTCGACGATCGCCGAGTCCTTCGCCATCTCCCTGTAGGGCTTCCTCATCTTCTGGGGCATCTGGCAGTGGAGGATGACGTCCGGCATGCGCTCCGGGAGGTCAAGGCACTCGTCCTTGGTGATCCGGTAGCTCATGTCACCGATGACGTCCTGAAGCAGGTTGACGTCCTTGTACTTGTATGGCT
>JAGAWD010000122.1 GCA_017941585.1 Olsenella sp.
CGGTGAGCGGGACGGGCATCGACTTCTGCGGGCCCATGCCGTTCGATCTTCCCTACGAGGACGCGCAGGTGCACAGCGGCTGGACAAACGGAGACGTGAACTACAACCCCGAGGGCGGCTGGTTCGCCATCCTCTACGGAGGGCAGGAGGACTCGGCCCGCTATGGCGACCAGGTCGTGATGGGGCGCATCGAGGGTGAAGACCTGCGCCTCGTGCAGTCGCTCTCCGGCTCGTACGAGCTGCTCGTCGAGCTGGCGGACCCGGTCGATCCGGCCGAGGAGTAGGAGGAAATCATGAAGATAGTCGTCCTCAATGGATCTGCCCGTGCGAGGGGCAACACCGCGGCCATGGTGGGGGCCTTCCGCGAGGGCGCCGAGTCTGTTGGCCACGAGGTGGTCGTGTTCAGCGTCGCTCGCATGGACATCCATGGCTGCCTTGGCTGCGAGTACTGCCACACCAAGGGCAACGGCGCCTGTGTGCAGCATGACGACATGCAGCAGATCTACGACGTCTGGAACGAGATGGACATGCTGGTGCTGGCAAGCCCCATCTACTATGGGTCGCACTCGGGCCAGCTCTCGTGCGCGCTCCATCGCACCTACGCGCTCGGCATTCCGCACAAGTGCACAAAGACCGCGATGTTTTTGTCCTCTGGGTCGCCGGGGGTCTATGACGCCTCGCGCCGAATCTATAGCGGATTCGTCCAGGGATACTTTCGGACCGAGGACATGGGCGTGTTCACCGCGGTGGGCGACGAGGCCACCTCGCCCGAGATGCGCGAGCGCCTTCGCTCGCTCGGGGCGTCGCTCTAGGGGGGTACGCATGAGAACGGTACGGATGAGGCGCGCGAGAAGAGCCGCCATCGTGCTCGCCGACGCTCTTCTCGCGGTGGCGCTCGCGGCATGTGCGTCTGCCGGTAGCGGCTCCTTGCCTGACGCAGGGTCTCGCTCGGAGTCGACGGCAGTTACGCAGGACCAGCCAGCGCCCGGCCAGTCGTCTCGGGGCACTGGGCGCGGAGGCACCGCCTCTTCATCCGGAGATGCCGACGCGTCGAGCGGAGATGAGGCTCCCAAGGAAAAGGAGGGCGTTCCCATGAGCTCGCCGATGGTAACAATGCGTGTTGGAGACGCAACGCTCCAGATGACCCTAGCGGACACCGCCGCCGCTCGAGAGCTTGCCGAGCGTCTGCAGGGCGGGTCCGTAACGCTCGATTTAAGTGACTACGGAGGATTCGAGAAGGTGGGGCCGCTCCCGTGGGGGCTGGCCGCCGCTGACGAACGCATCGCAACCGAGCCTGGTGACGTCGTATTGTATCAGGGCAACCAGATCAGCATCTTCTATGGGAGCAACGCGTGGAGCTATACGATGCTGGGTCACGTCGACGGTGCGACGCGAGAGGGCATGCTCGCCGTGCTTGGGAGCGGGGACCCCACCGTGGAGCTCTCGCTCTCCTGACGCCCGCTGACGCCCGCAGACGTACGGGCGGTGGCCCCTTGCGCTCTGCTCGCCGTGGCTGCGAGATTGCACCAGATTCGTGCACTCGCATTCGCGGGTTATGGTATCCTTTCGATAATTATGGCTTAGTCGATGATTCGTGCGCACAATCGCATTTGTGGCGCTCGGACTATTCGAAGGAAACAGTCTTTCTGGGAGGATGTGCATGGAAACCAAGGTTGATGTTCAGGACACTAAGGCCACCGTATCGGTGGAGGGCAAGCTGACCGTTCAGACCGCGCCGGAGCTCGAGTCGACCATCAACGGGATCGACGAGTCCGTCGTCGACCTCGACATCAATCTCGAGAGCGTGGATTACATCTCTTCGGCCGGTCTTCGCGTGCTTGTTGCCGCGCAGAAGATGATTACCTCTCGCGGGGGGAAGATGCGTCTTCTCTCGCCGAACGACGAGGTGTTCGAGGTGTTCGAGATGACGGGTCTTTCTGACATCTTCACCGTCGAGAGGTAGGGTCGCAAGCGACCTTTCCGTGGAACGTGTCTCGCAAGGCGGCACCCCCTGCATGAGCTGCATGCGGGGGGTGCCTCTTTTCGTTTGCGCGACGGGTTTTGCTCGTCCGTCTGCTACTGCTCGCGACGGCGTAGTCGCAGCGCGATTGCACCACAGACTGTCACAAGGGCGACGATCGCGATTGCTCCGGCACCCATCACGTCGCTGTCGTCACCGGTCTTTGCGAGCGAAGTCCGCTCGCGTCGGCTGACGCGAAGGTCCCTTGCCGTCTGCGGCCACTTCGGGGTCGGTCGCTTGGGTGGCGCCGGTGGCGTCGGTGGAGCGGGTCGCTCGGGCGGCGTCTGCTTCTCGGGCGGCGTCTTCTGCTCGGTGTTCGTCACCGTGAATCCATCGCCTGCATTGCCCGATACCTCGCTGTCGTAGCCTGCGAGCTCGTCTTCCGAAATCGAGTAGGCGATCTCGATGCCGTGATCGCGGTATTTCGGCAGGCCCTCGAAGGCCCCCGCCCATCCATTGTCCGCGTCGAGCACAAGCGGCTCGCCAACCCTCTCGCCGTCAGCGTAAAGCCAGATCGTGACGGTTTCGGCCGCGGTGCCCACCCATTTCTTGATAACGGGGACGTCAATGGTCTCGGGCTCGTGGACGTTTGTTACCGTGAATCCCAGCGTCGCGTCTCCGCTCGTGACGGACGCGTATCCGTCGACGGGCTTCTCCTGCACGGCATACGAGACCTCGTGCCCGTCTATGGGATCGTACTTTGGCAGGGCGTCGAACGCGAAGGACCAGTCGTCGTCGGCTCCGACCTCCTTGGAGAGGAGCTCCGCCCCGTCGGCGAGAAGGGCCACCGTGACGTGCTCCGGCCGAATGCCATCACGGTCGTCGTCATCGTCCCAGACCTTGGTGCCCCAGACGTCGACCGTTTCCGTGCTCGTGTTGGTGACGACGAATCCCTCGGACATGCTTCCCGTGATTTCGCTCGCGTAGGAGTCGGTTGCGTCCTCGCGCACGGAATAGGCGATCTCGTGCCCGTCGGCTGCGTCGTACTTTCGCAGCTCCTCGAACTCTCCCATCCAGCCGCTTCTCTCGCTGAGCGTGAGCTCCGCTCCGGTGTCAGCGCCATCGGCGAGTAGGTGAACTACCACCGCCCCGCCCGTCGGCCCCACCCATCTCTTCGTGACGGGCACGGAGACGCGCTCGGGTACGTCGGCAACGGTGAGCAGCGCGGCGCCGGTCGCGGTGACCTCGAGCGAGAAGGTCTCCGGATTGGGCTCGTAGCCCGCGGGCGCTACCACCTCCCGCACGGCATAGGTACCCGGCACGAGGTGGTCGGAGGTCACCGTCCCGTCGGCTCCCGTCGTCAGCTCGAAGGTCGAGCCGTCGGGTGCCGTCACCTCGAAGGTGGCGCCCGCGAGCAGGACCGTCGCGTCGTCTGCCGCGACCTTGGTGATCTTGATCTTGCTGGCGAGGTCGCCCCCGCCCGAGCCGCCCGACTCTGCCGACTGGTGGGCCGCGACGACCTGGTGCTGCCCCTCGTCCGCCGCTATCCGCAGCCTGTTGCGCAGCCGCGTTCCGGGGGTGTAGGTTGACTTGTACTCGAGGTGGTACTGGTCCTGGCCGACGTTGCCGAGCGTCAGAACGAAGGACGTCCCGCCGTCCGCGAGCTGCAGGATGTCGCTCGTGTCGACGGTCTCGAGCACCTCCTGGATGGCACCGCTCTCGCGGTATACGACCTTTCTGAGCAGGAACGTGCCGGGGACGAAGGTCTCGCCGGAGTCTCCCAGGGTGTCGGTGATGACGACGTTGGAGAGGCTCATCCCCATGTGGTTGATGCGGACGTGCCAGTATGCCTGGTTGGGGTTGTCGTCGACCTTGCCACCCCACTTGCTGAGCACCTCGTTGACGGGGTTTGAGGGGCCGTTGACGACTATGCCCACGCCGATCGCCTGCGGCTCGCCGCCGACCTCGCCGTTGACCGTGATCGTGAACGTGTTGGGCTCGTCGAGGGACACCTGCGTCGTGTCGAACCGCGCGGCCAGGTAGAGGCTGCCCTTTACGTTATACTTGCCCTCCACCTGGTTGGTGAAGGTGAGGGTGACGGTTCCGCCCGCGTCGTTCTCGCCGGGGGCCACGTGCGCCCTGGCGATGACGTTGCCCTCGCTATCCTGCACGTCGAAGTCGCGCGCCGTCGTGTCGGAGGGGAACCTCATGTTGTCTGGCAGCTGTATGGTGAAGAAGTCTCCCTCGTGGATGTTCGCCCCGTTCGCACTGGCGTCCCAGCTCATTGCGAGGTAGAACGTGTCCGTGTAGTACATCTGGGTTGCCGTGCTGTGGTCGAGGTACTGTATCTCGAAGTGCGTGACGGCCGCCTCGACCTGGACGGGGTCTGCCTGGGTCTCCAGGGCGGGGGAGAGGGCGTCACTGTTCGGCGACGCGGCATGCGCCTCCCCGTCGGATCCTTTCGCCATGGCGCCGTTACTGTCAGAATATGCCAGTGGGCCGGCGCGCGTCGCATCCGCCTTCGAGTCTACGGTTGCGTCCGTCGCGGGCTCGCTCATGGTTGGCGACGCTTCATCCGATGACGGGGATGCGTGGGGCTCGTTCCCCTGCTCGGCCGAATTGGCGACGACGACCTCCGAGTTCTCGTCAGCCGAGTCGGGGCGGCCGTCGGATTCCCGCGCGTTCTCGGCGTCGGAGGCGGTCGCGTTCTCACGCGCGTCGTGGCCGGCGACGATCGAGTCAGAGTTCGGCTGCAGGGCGGGCGCGTCTTTCCCGTAGATCTCCCCTGTCCCGGGCGGCGCGCCCACTTCCTCCGCAATTGCATGCATGGCGCCCGATGGCATGCCGATGCCGAGCGCCAGCACGGCGCTCATGAGGAAGCACGTCCATCTTCTCATGGGAACCCCCTTTCTTTTGGTACGTCTCTCCGGTCATGCGACCCCGCGGGAATTGACCATGCGGTGCATGCTCGGGTGGCGTGCCTGCCAACACGTGTCGTGCTAAAAGCAATCACATAACGTAATAGAACATTATATTTGTGTATCCTAAAATGTTATATACCGTCATATAATTAAGGTGCGTTAAGTTAGCCTGAACGTATTTCGGGTAATTTCGAACCGTCCCGAGCCATCCTGTACGCTCGGTTGTCTGCTGAAACTTCATGGCCACATTGGCGAGGCTTGTCGGACGAATACGATGCCGGATGCGTGACGCTGCGACTCAGTCCGCCCTGTCGAAACCTGCGGAAACTGCTTTACTAAAGTCAGAGCATTAAAGACAACCTATAACATCTTGTACTGGCATAATCACATCAGTTTTAAACACTGCTTGCGGGCGAGAAGCTTACATTCGCCGATGTGCCAAAGAGGTGTGGCGCGCTTCTCGTGAACATTCCCTGCAGCACGAACGCCAACTTAAGGTTCGTCGAGAAGTAGCAGGATCCAATATGTGACAAACAAGGACAGGGCCAAGTTTGATACTATTCTGCCATTGGTAAAGAAAACTAATATCTAACCGAATACGAGGAGTGCGCATGGCTCGACCCAAGAGCAACAGGATCACCATCGGTGACATCGCCCGTGCCGCGGGAGTATCTCAAACGACGGTCTCCTTCTTCCTCAACGGCAAGCGTGACCGCATGGCAAAGGAGACGAGCGAGCGCATCGCCCGCATCATCGAGGAGACCGGCTATCGCCCGAGCTCTTCCGCAAGGGGGACGGTTTCGAGGAAGTCGGGCCTCATCGCGGTCATATGCGATGGAGTAACGGACATTCGCGGCGCGCAGATGGTGCATGGCATAGAGGGTGCGGCGTCGGAGCGCGGCTATCGCGTCCTGAGCTGCATGACTAATCATGACCGCGAGCGCGAGGCGGCGTACATCGAGCGCCTGCTCGACCTTGGCGTCGACGGCATAGTGATCAAGCCGACGGCCTCCTTCAAGCAGATTTCCTCGCTTGTCGAGTCGCGGGGCAGGGGGCTCGTGTTCATCGAGCCCGGCGTCTATAGCGATCACGCCAACTGGGTCAAGACAAACAACTACGACGCTACGTACTCCGCCATCTCCGAGTGCGTCGCGCGAGGCTACCGGCGTTTCGTGCGCGTGGCCGCGGATCCCCACTACCTCGGTTCGCTCGTCGAGCGCCATGCCGGTTTTGACGACGCGCTCGCGGCGGCGGGGCTTCCCACGCAGGACTATGCGGTGGAGGGGCGTGAGGTCGAGCCAACGGCGCTTGCCGAGTTCTTCAGGCGGCAGCTCGAGGCGGCCGACGCCGAGGCGGGGGAGGGGCAGGCCGACCCGATCCTCGTGTTCGTCCCGAACGGGTGGCTTCTTCCCACCGTCTATCGTGCGATGCTGGAACTGCGGACGCACGTCCCCGAGCGCATCGGCCTTCTGGGTTACGACAACGAGGACTGGACCGGGCTCGCCACGCCCAGCATCTCCGCAATCGAGCAGCCCGCCTTCGAGGAGGGACGCGAGGCATGCAACATGCTGCTTGACATAGTCTCCGGTAAGAAGAGGACGCAGGGCCACCGCACGTTCGAGAGTACGGTGGCCTGGCGCGGCACCACCCTGTAGGGCAAGGCCGCGCACATTGGCCCGCCTTGGGAGTTGTCCTGGCGGGCCAATGCGATTGCATTGCGGTTGTGTGCCATCGAACGCGCCGCCGGCCGTACTAGGCCGTGCCCGGTCGTGCCGTCGATGGCTCCCGCAGGAGCGCTACTGCTCGTCGGCCGGGAAGCGAATGCCCGAGGTGAGGCGCGCGTCGGTCTGTATGCGGCTTACGAGAAGCGACTGCTCGAGCAGCTGGTAGCAGTGCTCGGTCGAACCCGACTCCACGTCCGCCTTGAAGCTCGCGAACTCGTGGTCCCACACGCGCTCGAACTCGGTGAAGCCGTTCTCGTCGAAGGTCTCCTCGCTGCCGTCGTTCATGTGGAGCGTGATGGGGCCGCACACGTTGGGTGAGGTGTCCTGGCGCAGGTAGCCCTTGTTGCCCTGGATGATGCAGAACAGGGGGGCGCCGCAGTCCTTCGCCGCGATGCTGACGGCCTTGAAGTTGTCGTAGTCGAGGGTTACGATGCCCGAGGTATCGATGCCACGCTCGACGTTCGCCTGGTACCTGACGGCGCTTGGCTCGCCAAAGAGGCCAAGTATGTAGTGCAGATTGTAGAGGCCCAGGTCCATGAGGGCCCCGCCCGCCTTGGCGGGATCGAAGGCCGGTTGGATTTCTCCTCGCTGGAAGGCGTCGTATCGGCTGGAGTACTGGCTGAAGTTGACGGACACGACCTTAACGTCGCCAACGCGCGGCAGGAGTTCCTTGAGCTTCGCGAAGTTTGGCAGGTAGATGGTAGAGACGGCCTCCCAGAGGTAGAGCCCCTTCGAGCGAGCCAGATCCGCGACCTCCTTGGACTCGCGGTAGTTGCTCGCCATGGGCTTCTCGCAGATGACGTTCTTGCCCGCCTCGAGCGCGGCAGTCGTGACGGCCACGTGCAGCGCGTTAGGGACACCTACATAGACGGTGTCGATGTCCGCCTCGGCAATCATCTCGTTGTAGTCGGTGTAGCGCCCCTCGACGCCGTACTCGTTTGCGAGCGCATCGACCTTCTCGGCGGAGCGGGGCGTGCCGGCAATGGCGCCCACCTCGATGCCGCGACGGCTCATCTGCGGGAGCTGCCTCTGAACGATCCATCCGGTCCCTACAAGTCCGAGCTTCATGGCGAATCCTTCCTCGCACTGGCCTACTCACGGCCTAAGCATAACGCGAGAAACGCTACGATGGGGGCGTACATCAGGCGAAAAGAAGGAGCAACCTATGGCAGTGACCCTCGTCCTCGTTCGACACGGTCAGGCCGAGAGGAAGAAGCTCGGCCAGACCGATATCGAGCGCCAGCTCACACCGGATGGCCTGCGGGCCCTGAGGTCTGCCTTTCCGACGACCTTCTCCATGGTGGAAGTCACGGAGCAGACGGAGCTCTGGGTGAGTCCAGCCTTGCGTGCTCGCCAGACGGCCGAGGTCGCGAACGAGACGCTGCGCATTCCCGCCGAGCGCCAGCTCGAGTGCCGCGAGCTCTTCGACCAGGACGAGGCGGAGTTCCTCGGTCTGGTGGCGGCGTCTGCGGCCGACACGATTGTCACCGTCGGTCACATCCCGTTCATGAACCGGCTGTGCGAGTACCTGAGCGGCCAGCCCGTCGCCTTCGACACCGGTGGCGTCGCGGCGATCAGGGTCGATGACCCTCGCGAGGCGATGCACCCCTCGTCGCACTGCCCGGGCAGGCTCCTCTGGTTTGTTCAGGGGCCCGAGGTCTAGCCTGCGGCGTGCGGGTTCATCCGTCCCGTCAGCGCAAATTGCTTGTGGTGCGCGCCTTTCGGTGCGCCCTTCGGCTCTTTGAGGCCAATGGTGAGCAGTTTGCGAGCAGTCCGGCAAGGGCCTGGCACAAAGGTATCCCGATCGTACGATGGCCCGAGGGGGCTCCGGCGCAAAATGGCGTCGAGTGCGCTGTCCCCAGGGACCCTCCGGCGCAAAATGCCGTCGAGTGCGTCGTCTCCGGCGCAAATCGGCCTCGAGTGCGTCGTTCGCCGGTTGTGTGCCGAAAGCTGGTGTCACCAATCCCGACCGCGAGCGGCAGGCCTGGCGCCTGCCCGAGCGGGCGGGACGTCGCCCGGAACCGGTACCATGCTACACCATCACGCCGCCCCC
>JAGAWD010000123.1 GCA_017941585.1 Olsenella sp.
CACGGATTATCCACAGACCTTTTTTTCGGAAGGGTATTGAAAACGGAAATGCGCTGTGATACAATATAGACGCCCAAAGGGCAGCTGAAAAGCACAAGACATGCGGTGCGCCGGTATTGAGCCGGCGAGAATAGGGAAGCAGGTGCAAATCCTGCGCGAACTCGTCACTGTAAGGGAGGAGCCGAGCGCAAAACGCGCCACTGGCGAAAGCCGGGAAGGCCGCGCGAGGCGACGACGCCCAAGCCAGGAGACCTGCCGTATGTTGGTACGGGGGTAACCCCAGATCACGAGCGACTGATCGTACCATGCAAGGTCTTCTTTGTCATGCCTTACGTTCCCCCGCGCGTGATCCGCGGGGGTTTTTTTCGTGCCGCGTGCAACACGCACAACAACGAGGAGGAAAACCATCATGAAGAAACTGCTTGCCATCCTGGTCGCCCTGGTCCTGGCCCTGAGCTGCTTTGCCGCGCTGGCCGAGGAGGAAGACGAAGAGAACTACGAGACCGGCGACGCCACCCTGGATCTCGTGCGCAACGAGGACGAGATCGGCGAGAAGGAGCTGCTGGTCGTGTCCTTCGGCACCAGCTTCAACGACAGCCGCAGGCTGACCATCGGCGGCATCGAGGGCGCCATCGCCGACGCCATCCCCGAGTACGCCGTGCGTCGCGGCTTCACCGCCCAGATCATCATCGACCACGTGGAGAAGCGCGACGGCATCCATATCGACAACGTGACCGAGGCCCTGGACCGCGCGGTCGCCAACGGCGTCAAGACCCTGGTCGTGCAGCCCACCCATCTGATGCACGGCTTCGAGTACGACGAGCTGTGCGAGACCCTGGCCGGCTACGCCGATAGCTTCGACAAGGTCGTCGTGGGCGAGCCCCTGCTGACCTCCGACGAGGACTTCGACCGCGTCGCGGACATCATGATCTCCCTGCTGAAGGACTATGACGACGGCCAGACCGCCATCGTGTACATGGGCCACGGCACCGAGCACGAGTACAACAAGATCTACGCCCAGATGCAGGAAGTCCTGGCCTCCAAGGGCGCTGACAACGACTACATCGGCACCGTCGAGGCTGAGCCCTCCCTGGAGGACGTCATGGAAGCCATCAAGGACAAGGGCTACACCAAGGTCGTGCTGCGCGACATGATGGTCGTCTGCGGCGATCACGCCAACAATGACATGGCCGGCGACGAGGAGGATTCCTGGAAGTCCATCCTGACCGCCGCGGGCTATGAGGTCGTGCCGGTGCTGGAGGGCCTGGGCCAGGTGCCCGAGATCCAGCAGATCTACGTCGAGCACGCGCAGGCCGCCGTCGCCGAGGCAGAGAAGTAATCCCGCCCCGCTGAAGAAGCAGCCCGTTTTAAACGGGCTGCTTCATTATAAGGAGAATATGTCATGAAGAAGATCATTGCGCTGCTGCTGGCGCTCCTGCTGCTCTGTTCCGTCGCGTTCGCCGAGGACATCCCCGACACCAGCCGCGGTACCGACGAATCCGAGATGACCGACGTGGACGACATCGTGCCCGAGGGCATGACCCCCGTCACCGCCGATATGCTGAACGACGGCGTGTACGAGGGCGTCGAGGTGGAGTCCTCCTCCGCCATGTTCAAGATCGTTGGCTGCGTCCTCACCGTCAAGGAGGGCCAGATGACCGCCCTTTTGAAGATGAAGAGCGAGGCCTACACCTACATGTACCCCGGCGCTGCCCAGGATGCCGCCCAGGCCCCCTATGAGGATTTGCAGATGCTCCAGGAACTGGACGACGGATACGCCTTCGTGCTGCCCGTGGACGCGCTGGACGCG
>JAGAWD010000015.1 GCA_017941585.1 Olsenella sp.
CGTCGGATCGTCCATGACGATGAAGGGGGCCTCGCTCAGGACGGCGCGGGCGAGACCTATCCGCTGCATCGTCTCCGCCGTGAAAACGCTGGCGATGGCCGGGTCATCGACCTCGCTACCCAGACCGTCATCGAGTTTGAGGAGTTCCTCGAGACCGGCCAGCCTGCACGCCTCGAAGATGTCCTCGTCGGAGGCGCCAGGACGGCCGATGCGCAAGTTCTGCCTGATTGATCCCGGAAAAAGCGTGGTCTTGCGCATGACGGGGGCGACGGTGTGGCGAAGGGCCTCCTCCGACATGCCATCGACCCTGACGCCGGAAAGCGCCACGATACCGCGGTCTGAGTCGACGTGGCGCAGGAAGAGCCCCGTCAGCATCGCGCGCTCCCTATCGTTCTCGGATTGGACGTAGACGACGCGCCCCGGCTCGATGACCAGGTTCACGTCGTTCAGTACCTCTCCCTCCGAGTCAGAGCAGAAGACGCCTCTCATCTCGGCGCCACCGAAGACCGGGGCCACGCCCGCAAGAGCGTCGTCTTCCACGGGTGGCTGCGAGAGGATGGTGGAGAGAATCTCCGCGGCGTCCAGGGCAAGGGCATACCCCTCGACGACCGCCGGACGATATGAGATGGAAAAGAGCACCGCCAGCCCAGCACCTAGCACATACACGCCGACACCCGAGCCAATGCCCGCAAGGCTCGCCGGACCGCAGGCGAGAACGATGAGCGCCCAGAGGAGGGCGAGAAGCGCCACGCCGAGAGAGACGCAGGCATCCGAGGCACCACGTGCCTTGGAAAGCGTCCGGGCGTATATGCCGACGTCTGCAACGAGACGAGTATTTCTCGTGAGGCCAGACTCGTACTGAGCAAACTCGCGCGCACGAAGAATCGAGTCCCGCGACTGTGCCTGCAGGGACTTCTCGAGCGCGAGCGCCTTGGTCTCCAGCCCGAGCGAGAGGCGACCGGAGACGGCTGCCACCCCCGCCGTCAGCCCAACTATTCCCAAAAGAGCGCAAAGCGCAGCAGGAATCGAGACGACGAACAGCAGCACGGAGCACGTCACCGCCACGAGGGCGATGGGGATCGACTCGAAGATAAGGCGCTGGACCTCGATCGAGTGAGACACCTCGGTCACGACGAGCCTCTGCCCACGCTCCTCCGCCCACGGTGACCCCGGAGACGTCACGGCGACGAGCACTGCAGAGCGCATCTGAGAGAGCGCCTCGGCTGCATAGGTCTCCTTCATGCGATGGTAGGAAACGCCAAGCGCGGCTGAGGCCACGCCGAGCCCACCGAGAATTGCCGGCACGTACTCCGAGAGGGAGCCGAGAAGAGCGAGGTCGAGGCCAAACGCCATGGCCGTCGCGAGCGCGGCGAAGGCGCTCGCGCAGACCCATAGCGAAACGCCAAGGGCCCAAGTCAGCAGAAGGCGCGGCAGGGCCTTCTTCGACAGCGCGAACATTCGCCATTCGGCACGCAGGCTATCTCCTCTCATGAGCCTCGACCTCCCTTCGGCCCAGGTTGACCGTCTCGTCGCTTGGCAGCGCCGTGAAGTTGAGCGCGCGGTCCTGCTCCTCCCACGCCAGACGGTACTTCTCGCAATCGCGCATCAGTTCCTCATGGGTCCCCGCGGCAACGAGACGTCCCTCGGAGAGGACGTACTCCCGCCTCGCATACTGAGCCTGGGACGGATGACGCGTGAGATAGACGACGGCCTTATAGCGGGCAATCGCACGCAGGGCCATCATCGCACGCTGACCATCCACGGGGTTGACGTCGTCCATGAGAGCGTCGATGACGAAGACGGGAGAGTTGTGCAGCAGCGCGCGGGCGAGTGCGAGGCGGAGGCGCTCGGAGAGCGAGAGATCTGCCTCGGCGTCGCTCAGGTCGAAGTCCAGCCCACCGAAGCGGCGCACCTCGCTGTCCAGGCCAACCGTCTCGAGCACGCTCCACATCTCCGCATCGCTTGCGGAGATGTCTCCCATCTGGAGATTCTCGCGCACGGAGGCGGCCATGAGGCCACAGCTCCCGTCCACGTGCGTGACGTAGCGAAGACGCGCGGCGCGCGGGACGTCTCTGAGCTGCTTGCCTCCGAGGAGGACGTTTCCGCGGTAGTCGACCACGTGACCGGACAGGATCTGGGCGAGGGTCGTCTTGCCGCTGCCCGCGGGCCCGACGATGGCCGTAAGGCCCACCGCGGGAATGTCGAGCGAAACGTCCGCAAGCGCCGGACGGTCGGTGTCGTAGTAGTAGGAAACGTGGCCAAGGGCCAGATGATCGCCGGGTTCGACGCCCTCCGTCCCCGTCTCGACGGGCTCGCGCAGGGAGAGGAGCTCCTTTATGCTCTTCTCGGCCACCTCCGCCTCCACCAAGTGCGTAAGCGACATCCCGAGCATCGCAATGCGAGACAGGGCGTAGACGCACACGAGGGCGAGGACGATCGAGGCAAAGGCGCTCACCGACCCCGACCGAGCAAGCCCCGAGCACAGATAACCGATTGCCACCGATCCGCACGCCCCGACCGAGAGGAAAAGGGAAAGCAGCAAAAGCCCGCGCTCCCCGTGCGCGAGCCTCGCCACCTCCGCACGGGCACCCCTCTCGGCGGCAAGCTCGACAAAATCGGACTCTACGTGATAGTCGCGCAGTAGCTCCGACTCGCGCATCACGGTCGCGAAGTAGTCGTGAGCGGACCTCGAGACCTCGCCCGCGTCGACGGCGCGGTCGCTCACGACCCTCCTGCGCTCGTACGATGCCGCCATCGGAAGCGAGAGGCAAAGTGCCGCCACCGACACGAGGTAGGCGACCCCCACCCGCCAGGACAGGACGAGCGCGACGGGCGCGACGGGTATCGCGAGAACGAAGGTCGCAGTTGCGCGCGGCAGAATCTCGCCGTAGTACTCCCCCAGACGACGGGCGCCCTCGCCAGCACACCAGAGGAAGTCGGCAGAGTGCTCCTGCGCCACACGCGTCCAGCAGATTCGCGCGAACTTCTCCGAGAGGCGTGTGTTCAGAGCGAGGGAGGCCGTGCATTGCGCGCCGATGCGCCTCCGCGCCTGAAGGAAGGACAGGGCGCTCCTACCCACGAGGGCAAGCGTCATCGCGACAATCGCCAGCGCGGGCACACCAGACCCACCCGTAGCCTCGCTAATGACCCACGCGATGCAGACGGCCGCTATGACGTCGGTCAAGAAAGTCGCAAGGCATAGCCCGACATATGCGAGGGAGTCGCGACGACGTGCTCCCACGATCTCCCAAATCACCCGATCACTCATATAAGGAACCTATTCCAGAGGCAAGCCACACGCCGCGGGTCCAAACGCAGGCCATTTGCGAGAGGCGAGTCTCACACAAGTCGTA
>JAGAWD010000124.1 GCA_017941585.1 Olsenella sp.
AGTACGCAAGCGGCCAGACCGACCTCTGGCTCATGCGGAAGTGCAGCGACCCCGACAGGCCGCTCGTGACCGTCGAGGTGAGGGGCGGCGCGGTGCGTCAGGCGTTCCAGAGCCACAACAGGCAGGTGACCGCAGCACAGCGCCGCTTCCTCTCCGACTGGTGCGAGGCCGTGGGCCACCGCATGCCGACGGGAGGGAGGATGCGCGCGCTGGGAGCGTAGCACCAGAAGGCCACACGACACGGAAGGGAGGGGCATACACCCCTCCCCAAGTGCAGTTTCCGTGGAGACGAAGCCGCGAGGGCGGCGCGCTGGCCATGCCCCAGCGCGCACCGCCGCCGCATGGCTCGTGGGGGGCTCGCCATGGTCGCAGCGGCGGACAGGTTTGTTCGCGCGAGGCGCGTGCTTGGATAGGCCCGCCCACCCATCCCCAAAGCAGTGCGAGCAGTGCGAGGTGCCGCTCGCACTTCTAAGCGCCCCATTCCAGCGAGATACTTGAATCGACAGGAAGGAGGCGCGATGGGAAAGAAAGACACTCAGCGCTACGAGGTCGACGGCATCCCCAAGGAGTTCGACTTCATGGTATTCAGGGCCGCATTCGACGCCAGGCTCAGGAGAGACAAGCTCAAGAAGACGGAGCTCGAGGAGAGGCTCGCCCGGGCGGCATGCGTCGAGCCGTCGACCGTTCACAACTGGAGGGGGCGCAGGAACTCGCCCTCGTCCCTGGACATCATCCACCTCGTCGCGGCCTTCCTCGAGGTCACGCCGGAGGACCTACTCACCAACCACAAGGAGCAAGCCGTGGAGAAGCTCACCGACAGCCAGCGCAATGCCGTCGCAAACGTGTACCGAGACATCGAGGACTACCTCTACCTGTTCGCAAAGAGCGACGGGTTCGTCTGGAGGGACTACCGCATCGACAGCGGCAGCCCCTACGCGAAGTACATCACGGCCTTTGCCGACGAGTCCGCCTGGGCTAAGCGCGACGCCACGAGGCAGACCGGCTACGTGTCGGACGAGACGCTCCAGCTGATGATCTACAAGGCCGCGAGGGGGCACGTCTTCGAGGAGGGCGCCGACCTGGCTGAGGCGGGATATGACTGGGTATGCCACTCCCTCGAACGAGAGTGGGTCGAACTGGGAAGCCATCCAATCTACGAGGAGCTCGGGGAGTACATAGAGAACGCGCTGCTCGAGATCTGGAGCGGCAAGACCGACCCGGACTACCGCTTCGAGCCTCAAGACGAGGATGACGACATGCTCGACAGGGATGCGGGAGTCGATGCCGCCCGCGCGCTCAAGGGCATCCGAGAGATCATCGGACGATACCTGTAGGAATCAGTCCTCATCGTCATCGGGCGCCATCACCAACATGCCCTCGCCGTCGTCCCAGACGTACGTCTCGGACTCGTGCTCACCGCGGCCCGACCTTATTGCACGCACGTGCTCGACATAGCTCTCGCGGATCTCGCCGCCGGGCTCTACGACTCGGAACGACAGCCAGCAGGGCATCCCCCTGACAGACGTCGGGACGTCCACCGCGATTGTCCACCAGCAGCCGTGGTCGTCGGTACGGCCCATCTCGTCAACCATCAGGGCAGGTCCTCCCAACCGGGCTGCGCGTCCGGCAGCGCCGTCCTCACGAACCAGTCCACGGTCTCGTCGACATGATGCTGATGAACCCAGTCCACGGCAGCCCCCAATCGGTCGATTGTGCCGCATTCGATTCTAGGCTTTGCGGGCAGGCGTATGCC
>JAGAWD010000125.1 GCA_017941585.1 Olsenella sp.
AAAAGTGGCTCGAGTGGACGAATGGCGAATCCACTCGACGCCGATTTGCGCTCCGAGGAATCCACTCGACGCCGATTTGCGCTCCAGAGGTGCCGGGGCGAATCCACTCGACGCCGATTTGCGCTCCAGAGGTGCCGGGGCGAATCCACTCGACGCCGATTTGCGCTCCAAAGCGGTCGGGGTACGATTGGGGGCCGGAATGCGATTGCTGATGGAGGTCCTGCCTAAAGACGCACCTTTTCGCAAGCCCACATCCGTATGTGTTGTCCCATGCGACGAAAGCGCTTATCTGTATCTGGGTCCTCGAACCTCCGATCGAGAATCTGCTGAAGGTGGCCCTGTTTCAGCACAATCTCCAGGCTGATGGGGTAGACAAGCTCGTATGCAAAGCAAATGTGCCCCACGACGAGGTCGATGGGGGAGCTCTTGATGTCCCGTGGGATGCACCTGTGCTCGTAGAAGACGCGCTCGACCTCGTCGCTCAGGATGCTTTCCGCCATCTCCCTATTGCTCACCCCGTATATCTCCTCGGAGGTGTTGATGCAGTTCACCTTAAGAATGTCGATCTTGTCGGCGTCCCTCAGGATGTTGCAGAAGGTGCGGTCCCTCTCCTCGAGGCTATCGGGGAGCCTAAGCTCGCTGTGAAGAGCGACGGAGCGCCGTATGAGGCCGTCCTCGTCAGGCGAGGGCGCAAAGTTGCGGATGATTCCCTCCTGCGCGCGCGTTCCGAATAGAACCTCGACTCCAAGGGCCGCGTGGCTCACCGTGGCACGGTCGTTGAAGGAGTTGTAACGCCTCACTTGTTCGAAACGACCGACGTCATGAAGAAGCCCTACCAGCCATGCGAGGTCGATCTCCTCAGGCGAAAGCCCGAGCGAGCGCGCTATTTCGTCACACAGTTCGGCGACCCTGATCGTGTGCTCGACCTTGAGCGCGATGCGTGGGTTTCGGGCATCGTATCCTGAGACGTATGCTTCGAACGCGTCTCGTGCCAGCGTGCGGTCAACGTGCATATGCCTCTCCCGAAGGTGCCTTTGCTTTCCGTCCAGAAGAGGATAGCAGAGCCGGTGCGGCATGGTTTGCCGGCGCATGGCGTACGGTTTGCTACGCACTATTCGTGATAACGCCATTTCATGTTCTCGTTCTGCGGCGTCCCGCCGCTTGCAGGTGCTATAGTTTGAACGTTATTGTCGAAAGCCATCAGAAGGACTCAAGACATGCAGGTATGTCCGTACATGATCACCCCTCCGTCTTCGAGCGACTCTTTCGTCGAGCCTGTGGTGACGACTGGCTTTCTGACCCACACTACCGAGACTATCTAGGCGCCTGTCCTTTCACGTGGCCGATCGGCCGTGCGACATGCGCCGTTCAATTCTCCCATTGCAAGCTATCCCGGCTGCCGCCGAATACCCGGAAAGAGGTTCCCATGAAGGTTCTCTACAACGATGGCCATGTCGATGAGTGTCCGCAGGACGAGGAGCTGCACATCATTCGCCACACTGCGGCGCATGTCCTCGCCCAGGCAATCAAGCGCCTGTATCCCGAGGCGGACTTTGGCTACGGCCCCGCCACCGACAATGGCTTCTACTATGACATCGATCTCGGCGACGCCAAGGTCAACGAGGATGACTTCCCTGCCATCGAGGCGGAGATGAAGAAGATCGTGAAGGAGAACCTCAAGGTCGAGACCTATGAGCTTCCTCGCGAGGACGCCATCAGGCACATGGAGGAGCGCGGCGAGAAGTACAAGGTCGAGCATATTGGCGATCTTCCCGAGGACGCGCGCATCACCTTCTACAAGCAGGGCGAGTACGTCGATATGTGCGTGGGTCCGCACCTCATGTACACCAAGGCCCTCAAGGCCTTCAAGCTCACAGGCGTCTCCGGTGCCTATTGGAAGGACAGCAAGGACAACAAGATGCTCACGCGCATCAACGGCATCGCCTTCCGTACCAAGGACGAGCTCGCCGAGTACGAGCGCCTGCGCGCCGAGGCCGCCAAGCGCGACCACCGCAAGATCGGCAAGGAGATGGACCTGTTCATGATGAACGACGCCGGTCCCGGCTTCCCGTTCTGGCTTCCCAATGGCATGCGCGTCCGCAACGCCCTCATGCAGTACTGGCAGGAGATGCAGGATGCCTATGGCTACGAGCAGGTGCAGACGCCGATCATCCTCTCCCGCTCCCTCTGGGAGACCTCCGGTCACTGGGACCACTACAAGAAGAACATGTACACCACGCTCATCGACGACGAGGACTTTGCCGTCAAGCCGATGAACTGCCCGGGCGCCTGCCTCATCTACAAGAGCAAGCCCCGCTCGTACCGCGACCTTCCCCTCAAGCTCGCAGAGGCCGGTCTCGACCATCGCCACGAGCTCAAGGGCGCCCTCCACGGCCTCTTCCGCGTGCGCGAGTTCACCCAGGACGACGCCCACCTCTTCATTCGCCCCGACCAGATCACCGAGCAGGTTACGGACACCGCGCACCTCATCACGGCCTACTACGCCCAGTTCGGCTTCCCCTATAAGGTCGAGCTCTCCACGCGCCCCGAGGACTCGATGGGCTCCGACGAGGACTGGGCACGCGCCGAGAAGGGGCTCAAGGACGCCCTCGACTCAATGGGCGTGGAGTACGTGGTCAACCCTGGCGATGGCGCCTTCTACGGTCCCAAGATCGACTTCCACCTGCAGGACTGCCTCGGGCGCACCTGGCAGTGCGGCACCATTCAGCTCGACTTCCAGCTGCCGCACAACTTCCAGCTCGAGTACGTCGACTCCGACGGCACCAAGAAGCAGCCGATCATGATCCACCGCGCGGGCTTCGGATCCTTCGAGCGCTTCATCGGCATGCTGATCGAGCAGTATGCGGGCAAGTTCCCCACGTGGCTCTCGCCCTGCCAGGTGAAGGTGCTTCCCGTCTCCGAGAAGACCCGCGACTACGCCCACGAGGTCGCGGACAAGCTCCGTGCGGCCGGCGTCCGCGTCAAGGTGGATGACCGCGACGAGAAGATCGGCTACAAGATTCGCGAGGCCCGTGGCATCGACCGCGTCCCCTACATGCTCATCCTGGGCGAGAAGGAGGTCGAGGCGCACAACATCTCCGTGCGCGATCGTTCCAACGAGACCGTCCAGCGCGATCTGGATGAGTGGATCTGCCAGCTTACGCAGGAGATCTCCGAGCGTCGCGGCTAAAGTCACGAAGCGTGTTTTGCCTATGACCTATGGCCGGCGCCCGTCTGGGTGCCGGCTTTTTTGACTTTCACTCGCGCGGCGCCTGGCACGAGCAATGCTGTGGTGCCCTTGCGTCGAAAGGACGTCGCATGACGATTGGTGACATCGAAAACGCCTGCGAGTTGCGTGCCGGCGGGGGAAGGGTACGAATCTTTCGCACGGGGGTGCGAGAGACCGTAGGGCACCTTATGCGGCTTCTGGAGTCGCACTTCTCTTCCTCAATCTACCTGAGCGTGTTGGGCGAGTGTCCCATAGCCTGTGCGGACGTGCGGTCGGAGGCCTCCCGCACGCACGCCTCGGGAGGGGCTCTCGTCGTCGACCTTGCCAACGTGAGCACCTTCGGATGTGCTGCGTTCCGAGAGGGTGCCGACGCCTTTGTCGAGTCCCTGGCAGACGTTACCGGAGAGCATGGCCTCGTTGCCATCGGCTTCTCGAGAGACCTTGTCTCGAAGGTGCCCGACCTCAACGGAACGCTGGACGGTTGGGGCGATTTGCCCGACGGAAGGGAGCTGGACCTCCTCGAGAGGAGACAGTTCGACTTCGACTCACGTCGCCGTGCCGCGTGCGACTGCGCCCAGGTCGTTGCGGAATACTTGCGCTGCCACCCGAGTGTTTCCCAGGTGTGGTATCCCGGCCTTAAGGGGGATCCCACACATGAGGTGGCGACGCGCGTGCTGCAGAGTGGGTTTGGGCCCATCGTTGACTTCGAGGCGAGGGGAACCGTCGCTTTGGCTCCCGCTTCCCCTGCGTGTCTGAGGCGTATGCCACAGGAGCTGCATAGGGTCGTGTGCTGGGGCGAGGATCCTAAGGAGCTCATTCTCGTGCTTGAGGGCGCGCTCGGACCGCTTTCTCCCTAGTCCGGTGATTCCGACGCCGCCGCCATACGCGAGCTAAACGTTACTGAAGGGGCTGCTGTCACTTAGCGCAGGGCGATCGTATCGTATTATCTACACAACTAGCGGCTCGGTATGTGAGGAGGGGTAGCATGTTTCGCAAATCGCTCAGGTCGGCAATGCTGGCGGGCTTTGCCTGCCTTCTGGTGATGTTCGTCGCCTGCGGAGTTACCGCATGCTCCGGACAAGGCGACGAGCAAGTCATTCGCTCTGGAATTAGCGCCGAGCTCGATACCTTCAAGAATCCCACCAAGGAGAGCCTTTCAAAGGTTATCGGCGAGAACGACAGCTCTATAGAAGAGATCAAGAGCTATGGGGTTGATCCCTACGAATTTCTTGCCCACTGCTTCAAGAGCTTTGACTATAAGATAGGTGACATAAAGGTCAGCAATGGCAACGAGGCAACGGCCAACGTTTCCGTCACCAACGTCGACATCTCCAAGGCCATGCAAAAGACGAGCGAGCGCGCCGACTCTGCCGACGGAACTGCCAAGCTGGCCGAGGTCTATGCGGCAGAGGGGCAGAATGGTGCCCTGAGGCAATTCTTCACGTGGTTCTACGAGTGCATCGATGCCGAGACTTCCACGGTCACGACGGATGTCAGCATCAAGGCCACCAAGACCAGCGACGGCAAGTGGGAGCTTGATGACAGCAGTCTTGACGCACTCGTGAGCGCCGCCTATGGAGGGGCTGACTTCGCATCCATGTAGGGAACGAGGGCTCTGCGAGAATACAACGCGCGTCGTGTTGGGGGTGTGGGCCATTGCTCGCGCCCCCCATTTCGCATGCGTGACTCGTGGGCATGGACTGCCTGGTGATGGGGCAAGCCTGGGGGCAAGTCGGCCTTGGGTCCGTTCCCAACCCTTACCAGTCGGGCGATCAGCTCATCTTCCTGAGGTTGCGGTAGGTGACGTACTCGAACGGAATGCCGGCCTTTGTGATCCCTCCCTCGAGGGTCTCCTCGATTTGCCAGTGCGGGTCTTCGTCTAGGTTGGGAAAGAAGGCGTCGGCAGGAAGAGCGACGTCGTTCTTCGTCACGTACGCGCGCGTGCAGTGGGGGAGAAGCTCGTGGTAGACGGTCTCGCCGCCTATGAGCCAGACACGGTCGGGGTCCTCGCTCGCGAGTGCCGCAATTGCCTCGTCTGCCTGGCTATACGTCTCTATTCCCTCGGCGGCATAACCATCCTGCCTTGTGAGAACCACGTTGCGACGCCCCTTCAGCGCGCCACCCGGAAAGCTCTCGAACGTGGAGCGCCCCATCAGGACCGCGCCTCCCATGGTGAGGTCGACGAACCTGCGCATGTCGTCCTTGTTTCGCACGAGAAGTCTGCCCTCGTTGCCGATTCCCCAGTCGCTGGTGACCGATACGATGGCGTTCATGCTACACCGCAATCGGGATGTTCTTGACCTGCGGTCCGTGCTCGTATCCCTCGACGATGAGATCGTCGGTCGTGAACTCGTAGAAGTCGCGGACGTCGGGGTTGAGCGAGACCCTGGGTGCGGGGTATGTCGGTCGCCTGATGAGCTCGGAGACGATGTCGACATGGCGGTCGTAGATGTGGGCGTCGGCGATCGTGTGGACGAGCTCGCCGGCGATCATGCCGCTCACCTGCGCCACCATCATGAGGAGGATGGCGTACTGGCACACGTTCCAGTTGTTTGCGGCGAGGACGTCCTGGCTGCGCTGCACGAGCATCATGTTGAGCGTCGGGCGATCCTCGTTCGGGTCCTGCGTGACGTTGTATATCGCGTTGTAGGCGCAGGGGTAGAGGTTCATCTCGGACAGATCCGCAAAGGTGTAGAGGTTTGTCATGATCCTGCGCGAGTAGGGGTTCTCGCGAAGGTCCTTGAGGACCCTGTCCATCTGGTCGAAGTCGCCGTCGGAGTAGTGGCTGACCTGTCCGACCTGGTATCCGTACGCCTTGCCGATTGAGCCATCCTCGTCCGCCCACTCGTCCCAGATGTGAGGACGCAGGTCGCCTATGTTGTTCGACTTCCTCTGGTAGATCCAGAGGATCTCGTCCATGGCGCTCTTGAGTGCGGTGCGCCTCAGCGTGATGGCGGGGAATTCCTCCCTGAGGTCGTAGCGATTGCATACCCCAAACCTCTTGATCGTGTATGCCGCCGTGCCGTCCTCCCAATGGGGACGGACCTTCTGACCCTTTGTAGTCGTGCCATGCTCGATGATGTCCTTGCACATGGAGATGAAGATGTCGTCTGCCTTGCTCATGCCCGCCTCGTCTCGTGGCCGCCTGCAAATGAACGTTAGTTGAGATAGGGGTCGCCCGTCGGCCTCCTGCCGTCCGACGGGCTGTTTGGGTAGAAGTCCTCGAAGAGGTTGTCGAGGTCGTTTTGCGTGATTCCGTTGGTCGTGTACCCTTCGTTGCGGTAGGAGATGCTGCGACGTGCCAGGGTGTCGGCGAGACCGGCGATGCACGAGCCGAGCGCAAGGGACACGAGAAGGAGGGCGAGGAATCCCACTCCAGCAATCACGAGGGGCTTTGCGCCGGAATTTGCGTTGTCGGGATTGGTCGTAGCGGATGCCGTCTCGGCGTATTGCGGCTTAGCCGAGTCCTTCGCCGGTTCGACTTCGGATTCCCGTCGTACCTCGTTCGTGTACTCAGATGTAGTCATCGTCTTCCTTTCCTTTTGGCTCACGTCATGATAGCCCAGTGTGGCGGGGTTGTCGTCGCATGGGGCAGACTAGACCATTAGAACCTAAAACCTGTTCTCGGAGAAGATCTCCGACCAGGCCATGCCCAGCTCGGTGACAATCGCGCGATTGGCGGGCAGCCACTCTACGCTGAGAAGCTCACCTGCGGTAAGCCATCGCAGCTCCTGGTGCTCGCGGGCGACCGGCTCCTCTCCCTGCGCGGGTATGCATACGAAGCAATCCATGCTCAGGTGAAGGTCGGGGCAGTCGTACTCGATGACGTCGAGGGGCCACATGGTCGAAAGCGAGCAGCCGAGCCTCCCGAGCACCTCGCGACGAAGCGCCTCCTCGGGCGCACCGCCCTCCTCAACCGTAACTTCGGGAAATTCCCATCCGCCGGCCATGGGGTCACTGCGCCTCCGTATCGCCAGGATGGCCTCGCCCCTCCTTATGATTGCCACCGCTACATGCGGCGAATTTGCCTCTCTTGCCATTCCTACTCGCCTTCGAGCTTGACGACCGAGAAGGTGCCGCCCGACACGCTCGAGAGGTCGACGGCAAATCCGTGGTCCGCCCTGTGGACGCGCGGTACGATGGTGTCTCCCAAAAGCGCCATGGTCTTGTACTGCACGGCAATCCTGTGGAGGTCGACGTGGAGGCCGAGTTCGTCGAGGGCGTCTATTGCCATCGATATGTACTGGGCGTTGTTGACGTGCCTGTTCGTGTCGAGGTGGTGCTCTGTGACGACGATTGGCGATGCGTCCGTCTCGTCTCCCTCCACTTGGATCTTGCGCTGCGTTGCCTCAAGGTCGAGGGGCGGCTCGTTGGTGAGGTAGGGCATCTGAGAGTCGGGAATCCTGGTGGGGCGTCTCGCCTCGGTATCGTACACGAACCAGAGGGAGTCCGCCCTCACGCAGGAGGAGCCATCCGTGCGCCTGATGGTGAAGTTCCTGTTGGCCATCAGCCTCTTCATCCCGTAGCACCAGGTGCTG
>JAGAWD010000126.1 GCA_017941585.1 Olsenella sp.
CAGGTGCTTTCCCTTTCCCTTGGGCATTGTGCACCCCCTCTCCCTGCGCCCTTGGGTCAGCCACAAGGCTAAGGGAACAAGGCGGCGTGGGTTGCAGAACTAAACGCAAGTGGAGTTGCGGACAACAATTCAATCAAGGGGGAGGCCATAGAAGGGCGACCCGCGTCAGCTGGCGGTCTTCTCCTTCGGCGCCCACATGCCATAGTTCTGGTCGAACAGGGCCTTGAAGCTCTTCGTCACAGAGGTGCCATCCGAGGTGTGAAGCACGGAGTCTATTGCATCGCGCGAGGAAGACGGATCGTCTGAGGAAACGTCTAGGGACCAGGCTTCGCACAGTGCGTCCACTCGATTGCGCAGCCAATTACCCAAAGTCTTCAGGTTGGCGGCGTCCTCCGCATACGTTCCTGACGTTACGTCCACGGTGTCGATTTTGTCGATGAGGTTGCTGATCTGGATGGCCAGCTCATCGGCCCTGCTCTTTCCACCCGAACGATCGGACTGGCTTCCGGAATAGGCAACCCGTTCGAAGAGCGCCTCATTCTCGTCTGCAGATTTGGCGAGCTCGCCTAGCTCCGAGTGTATGTCGACCAGCTTCTCGAAGGTGACCTCGTCTCCGCTTCGAACCTCACCAGGCTGGCTCGCACTCGTGTTGTCCTGACCCTGAAGCTCGTTGAAGCGGCCGGGGAAACCGGCCATGGAGGTGTCCGCCTCGGTCTTGGCCTTCGTGTCAAACGTGGTCGGGTCCCATGGGCGGGTGATGGTGACGACGATGGCGCTCATGGCAAGGACGCCGATCAAAAGCGATCCCACAATGACGTGCATCCGTGGGAGTCGATCTCGGATGACCGTGGCGCCCTCGTCCGCCTCCATTGGAATCGCGCTCTCGATCCGCGGCATGGAGTTCGTCTGGTCGCTTTCGAGCGCGCCCCCTTCCTCTTCAACCGTCCGCTCCTCCCCGGCCACGTCAGGGTCGGTAGCCTCCACATACGACGGATTGGGAATGCCGCATCCGGGACAGGTGGGGGAACCGTCGGGGATGAGCGATCCGCACCGTTCGCACCAGCAGCCGCCCATCGCGGGAATCTGCATGGTGCTGTCGAGCTCCGCGCGGCATGCGGGGCACGTAAGCGACCCATCGGGTATGTTTGAGCCACAATTCGGGCAAATCACGCAAGCCTCCCAAGGAAGACGAGACGACGGGCCTACTCAGAGAGCCGCCCTAGGACAAAGGGAAGTATCCCGCCTGCAGAAAGATACCCGCCCTCCATGGGGGTGTCCACCCTGACCACACAATCAAAGCAAACCTTGTCTCCGCAATCTTTCGTGGCGGTGACATGGGCCACGCGCGATGCGGGCAGCCCACCGGAGACGTCGATCGGAGAAATGTCAAAGGTCTCGCTCCCATCGAGTCCAAGAGTCTCGGCGCTCTGCCCCTCCTCGAACTGCAGGGGAAGGACGCCCATCTGAACCAGGTTGGAGCGATGGATCCGCTCGAAGCTCTCAGCTATGACGGCACGCACGCCGAGAAGAGCCGGGCCCTTTCCGGCCCAGTCGCGACTCGACCCAGACCCGTAGAGCTTTCCGGCGACGACGACGAGCGGAACGGCGGCCTCGGCATACGCCACCGACGCGTCGTAGATGGGCTCAAGCCGCCCAGTGAGCAGGTTGCGCGTCCATCCGCCCTTTCTGCCGTCGGCAAGTGCATTTGAGAGCTTGACGTTTGCAAACGTGCCCCTCGCCATTACCTCGTGATTGCCACGGCGGCTTCCGTAGGTGTTGAACGCCTCGCGAGAGACGCCACGCTCTGTTAGGTAGCGGGCGGCAGGAGAGTCGTCCGCGATGGCCCCTGCGGGTGAGATGTGGTCGGTGGTCACGAAGTCGCCCAAGAGCGCCAGCGCCCGAGCGCCCGTGATATCAATATGGTCCTGCGACCTAGCGAGGTCGAAGTACGGCGCCTTCCTGACGTAGGTCGAGCCCTCGTCCCAGGCAAAGGTGCCGCTCGCACCCGAATCTATCTCTCGCCACTCTCGAGACCCCTCGAAGAGTCCCTTTCCACCCTCGACGAAAAGGGCCTCGTCAAGGGCGGCGTCGAGCGCATCCGAGATCTCCTCGTTCGTCGGAAGGATCTCCGAGAGCATCACGGGCGAACCATCCGGAGACACCCCCAAAGGCTCCTTCGTAAGGTCGACGTCGACGGTGCCCACGAGGGAATAGGCCACGACGAGCGCAGGCTGACAGAGGTAGTTCTGGCTCACGTCCGGCGAGATGCGTCCCTCGAAGTTCCTGTTACCCGAAAGAACGCTCGAGAGTTCGAGGCTACCCGCGACACCCTTGAGAGCGGGAAGTATCTCGCCCGAGTTGCCGATGCAACTCATGCAGCCGAAGCCGCACGTGTAGAAACCAAGCTTGCGCAGCGAACCTGCAAGTCCCGCACGCTCGAGGAGCAGTGAGGTCGCGCGGCTACCGGGGGCGAGCACCTTCTTCACCCAGGGCTTCGACTCAAGCCCGCGGGCCACGGCCTTCTTGGCAAGGATACCCGCAGCGACCATCATCGCCGGGTCGGTGGCCGTGGTGCAGCTGGTTATGGCGCAGATTGCAATGGTGCCGTCGGTAAGGTCGAAGCTTCCCTCCGGAAGCTCAACGGAGCGCGGGGCACGAGGATTTGCGACGCCATGAGAGGCCAGGGCGGTGCGGAAGCGACCGCTGAGTCCGGCTACAGGCGTGCGATCATGCGGGCGAGAAGGTCCGGCGAGGCTCGTCTCGACAGTCGAGAGATCGAGCTTGATGGTGCGCGCATAAACTCGCTTCCCGGTCAGGCCGTAGAGGCCCTGAGCCTTGAGGTAGGCCTTCGCAAGCTCCACCTCATGAGGCCGGCGCCCCGTGAGGCGAAGGTAGTCAATCGCGCGGTCATCGACGGGAAAGAGCGTCGTTGTCGATCCGTACTCGGGCGTCATGTTCGACACGCAGGCGCGCTGGGTCGCCGAGAGCGTCGAGACGCCATCGCCCGTGACCTCGACAAGGGTACCGACGACCCCCTCGGATCGCAGCAGCTCTGCGATCGTGAGGGCGAGGTCCATCGCGCTGACGCCGTCACGAAGGCGCCCCGTGAGCTCGAGCGCCACGACCGGGGGAACGAGCATGGTAATGGGCTGCCCGAGGGCGGCCGCCTCCGCCTCAATCCCGCCGACGCCCCAGCCAAGCACGCCAAGGCCGTTTGCCGTGGTCGTGTGGGAGTCCGTGCCAACAAGCGTGTCGAAGCAGGCTACGGGAAGATCTTGCC
>JAGAWD010000127.1 GCA_017941585.1 Olsenella sp.
CGAGGCGCCTGCGACTGCGCCCGACGAGGCGACTGCGACCGCGCCCGAGGCGGCGCCTGCGGAGGACCCGACCGCCGCGGTGCCCGAGGAGGCCGCCGAGGCGGCGCCCGAGGAGGCCGCCGAGGCGGCGCCAGAGGCCGAGGGCGCGGAGGGCGCGACCCCCGAGGGCCCAGAGGGTGCGACCGCCATGGCGCCTGAGGCGACGGATGCCGCGACCGTCGTGGCGCCCGAGGCGCAGGACGACGCGGGGCCCGCGGAGGCGCCCGAGGCCGGGTCGGTCGGGCCCGCCGCCGAGCCGTCCCTGATGAACGTGTACCGCCTGTACAACCCCGTCACCGGGGAGCACTTCTACACCCCGAGCCTGTACGAGGCGAGGGCCATCACCGAGGGCGCCGGCTGGCGCTGGGAGGGCGTCGGCTGGGTCTCCCAGAGGTCCGGCGAGCCGGTCTACCGCCTCTACAACCCCCACCTGGGCGACCACCACTACACCAGGAGCGCCGGCGAGCGCGACGCGCTCGCGGCCTACGGCTGGAGCTACGAGGGCGTCGGCTGGTACTCGGGCGGCGGCCGCGCGGTGCTGCGCGAGTACGACCCGCGCGCGAGGACCGGGGCGCACAACTTCACGACGAGCGCCTACGAGCACGAGTCCCTGGTGGGGGGCGGCTGGCGGGACGAGGGGACCGCGTGGCTCTCCTCCTCCGAGGCCGCGCTCCCCATCGAGGGGTTCTGGCTCGTGAGCGGCTCCTGGGGCAGCCTCGAGCGCTACTGGGTGGGCGCCGACGCCGCCATCGCCAGGGGCCGCGTCGTGACCCCCTCCGAGGGCGCCGGGTACCACGCCTACGCCACGGAGGGCAGCGGCGCGGTGCTGCGCGGGGCCAGGGACCTGGGCAACGGCACGGTGATGCTGGCCGACAACGACGGCCGGCTCGCCACGGGGTCGGGGTTCGTCACGAGCGGCAGCTACGGTGCCGGTGATCAGCTGTACTACCTGCAGAGCACCCGAGAGGGATACTCGCTGGCAAGATCTGGTCTCTTTGTGGTTGACGATGGGCACTACTGGGGGCAGGCCGCGACCGCAGCCATCATGCGCGGAAAGATGCCCAAGAGTGACGTGCTGTTTGTCTCGAACCCAAAGACGGGGAAGCTGGCTTGGACGGTGGGCTGGCGAGTCACCGACGAATATGACACCGAGCTGCAGAGATACTACTTTATCGAGAGCGACCTCAATGGGTACATCGGCGCTCGACTCGGCACGTTCACGGAAGGCGGCAAGCGCTATTACGGGCGTACCGATGAGGGGTATGTCGTACGTGGAACCTATGTCATCTCACAGTACGAAGGAGTGCCTGCCTGGGGAGGGAGCGACCACCTCCACGACGACACGGTTGTCATAGCGGATAACAACGGCGTATTGCTCACGCACGCACAGGTGGGGGAGTTGCTTGTAAAGGCCGCGCAATCCCAGATCGGCGCTTCGTACGACGAGGAGGGAAGTGCCTATCACGCCGCGGCCAACCCCAAGGACTCGAGCTTCAACTGCTCAGGATTCACATGGTGGGTCTATAGCACGCTGGGACTCAAGATCTCGCACAACCAGGGATACTACTCGTACTACACCGGCGAGAGTAACCTCGAGGACTGCCAGATGTGGGGCGTCGAGAGCAGAAACGCATGGAAGACAAAGGTCGAGGACTTGGTGCCAGGCGACATAGTCTTCTTCTCGCCCGCCCACGACAAGTACCGAACGGGGCATGTCGGCATCTACATAGGCGACGGAAAAATGATCGATGCGAATACGACAGGCGTCATGGTGCGCTCGATCATGAATGGCTCGAAGCCCAAGGCCACCTTCGTAGGAGGAGGATTCCCCGTGACCCTCGTTGCGTAGCGAGATCTCGATCCTGTTTCCATACGATGCGCATTGCTTCATGCAGCGTTTTCATGACGCGACTGAAGCCTCGCTATACTGTGTCCATAACACTCTAATCGTCCGGAGGTGCGTATGACCATGCGCGTCAGCA
>JAGAWD010000128.1 GCA_017941585.1 Olsenella sp.
AAGGACAGGACAGGACAGGGGCAATCCTTCGTTCCGCATCCTCTCCGAGACGTCCGGTCCTGGCATACTCGAACCTTACTCGAACCTACTAGGACCATGAGGCGCGAGCTATGAGTGTGCCCAGTTTTGTGGAGGCATCAAAGCCCTGGCTCCTACTAGGACCTTACTCGAACCTACTAGGACCCTACTCTCACCGATGAAGGTCATAGTACTGGGACGGGTCTCTGGAATTGGATCCGTGCCAGTCCAGGAGCCCCTTGTCAACGAGCCCCCTGAGTGTCGGCCTGACGACCTTGACGCTACGCCCAAGGTGCTCCTTCAGCTCGCTCACGGTCACCCTCCCCCTCGCGAACACGTACTGCATGGCAGCGAGCTCGTACTCGTTCAGGGCCTCGTAGGCCGCCTGGCCGATGCTGTCGGTGAGGGCGTCCTCCCGCCTCAGCACGCGCGACGTGATGCTGTTCTCGAGCGTCAGCTGCACCGAGGCGTCGTTGGGCTCCTCGAAGATCGGCTCGTTCAGGAAGAACCCCGCCATCTCGTCGTAGATGCGCTGCACGCCCTCGTTGAGCTCGCGCACCCAACCGAACTCCGCCAGCGTCCTTGCGATGATGGGGTTCCTCGCCCATCGAGTGTGGCGCATGTTTTCCAGCGTCACAACATTGGGAAGCTTTCCCGGGCTCAGGATCTCCATGCGGTCGTCGTACATCATCACGCGGATGTGGTCCCCGCTGTGAGCATAGTTGCGGTGCGTGACGGCGTTGACCAGGCCCTCGAACCACGCGAACTCGGGATACTCGGGGATCACCTTGAACCTGCCGTCGTCGCCGAGGTACTGGAACTCGCGCAGCTGCTCGGAGATCATCGCCTTGGCGCCCTCGATTATCTTGGGCAGGGGCCCGTCGAAGGTGCGCTCCTTCACGATGTTGAGGCGCCTGCCCGTCTGCATCTTGTTCCCGTCGAAGCGGATGACCCTCACGCGGGCGCAGGGGATGAAGCGCGTCGGGTTCTTGGCGAAGATGAGCACGCCCGCGTTGGTCAGGTGGCCGTCGACGAGGAAGCCCCTGCTCCTGAGCACCTGCTCGTCGGGGACGTCGGTGCCGAGCTCCTTCTTGTAGCGCGCCATGACCTCAGGGTCGACGTCGTCGATGCTGGAGCGGTCCGCCACCTCGTCTTCGAACCTTCGCTGGTTCTTGTCGTACTCGAGCGCGGTGATCTGGTCGTGCCCGAGCACAACGCTCCTGTCACCCTGGCGGAGGAATACGGCCCTGTCGCCGCGCCTGGCGATGACATGGTCGGTGGAGGGCCTGACGTCAAGGACGAGGATGAAGTCGTCCTCCCCCCGCGAGTTGGTTACGGCAACCTCCACGGCCCTTACGACGGGCACGGGCTCGCAGCATGCGAGTGGGGCATGTCTGAAGTCCTCTATGTCGCGGGAGCCGCTCCTCCTGAACCCGGTAATCTCGCCGTCGTCCTCGATGCCGATGACTAGCTTCCCGCCCGCCGCGTTGGCGAAAGCGACGATGTGCCTCGCCACATCATTGGGCTTGATACGAGCGCTCTTTCGGTCGAAGTACTGGTTCTCCTTCGCGGTGGCAAAAACGGCGGGGTCGTTCTGGCCAATTGGTTGCTGCATGGCGCCTCCTGATCGTCGGGAGTCAATTCTACAGCTACCGCAAGAAGCAATTACCGGCGCGGCCCGCAAGCGGGCCGGGTCACCTGGGTTTCCGACACCCCGGCTGCGCCGGGGATTGTCGGGGGAGCCCCTATCCTCGCCGCGCCGTCGAAAACCCGCAGGCACCAGCCGCGAGGACGACGCCTAGCCCTCGGACCGGGGCATCATGGCACAGGCTCCTCTGAGGCGGCAGGCACCCCTAGCGCCGCCTCCCGTCGCCTGACGCGCCATCCCCTGCGCGCGCCGCGCCCCGCCCGCAAACGGGCGCTCTCCGGGGATGTCGCTTGCCCCGTTGCCCCCGTCCGAGGGGAGGAAGAGCCGACCCTCACGAGCCCGAAGGGGGCACACCATGAGCCAGACCGCAACCATCGTCCCGACCGCCGCCATCGCCGAGCGCTGGGAGGCCACCACGCCAGTCACGGGGGACTACGCCCGCGACTGCGCTGAGCTCGCCCGCGAGGCCCTGTCGCACGTCGGCTTCACGGGCTTCGAGAAGACGCCCTTCGAGGACGTGCTCGCCTGCCGCGAGGGCGACCTCCCCGTCACCGTCGCCGTCCTTCCCGTGCCCGTGGAGGGTTTCGAGATGACGCTCGACGACCTCCAGTCGCTCATAGACGAGGACGTCGTCGCGCACGGGGCGGCGCTCTGCGTGGGCCGCGCGCTCGCGTCCGACGGCCCCCCGCCATCCCACCTGCGCTTCGACGTCGTGAGCGTGTGCGTCAACCTCGACGCCGGGCGCGTGCGCATCCACCACGTCCGCGGGGCGTGGCAGTCGTAGCCATGGACACGCACATCGCGCGTCGGGAGCGCTCCCCACCATGGGGAGCGCTTTCCTTTTGTGTTGAGTTTGTGCAGGTCAGGTGCCATGAGGGCACGCGGCCGGGGCCGCGCCACGGCGGAGGCCGAGCCCCTCCGCCGCCCGTCCCGCACGCGCAGGCACCCCTAACGCTTGTGGGGACAGGAAAGCACATAGAGCTTCTTCTTTCTGGTCCCCGCACGTCAATCCAAAGGCTAGTCCATGAAGCACCTTTGAGCGGACAACAGGCTTCGTTCTAAGCCGCTTGACCGTCCTTGCATCATAATCGTGATGGCGACGGTAAGACATGCGTGGCATGGCGATCACGCCCTGCCACGCGTTGGGAAGACTCGGACGCAATCGGCTTCCCGTTAGCGAGAGAAGAAGACGATGGCATTGGATGGACGACAAGACGACGGCCACGCTATAGGAGAGAAGCTGGTCAAGGACCTCGCGGGCATGAGGTTCGTCGTTCCCAGCTACCAGAGGGGCTATCGCTGGGAGAAGACGCAGGTACAAGAGCTTCTTGACGACCTCTACGGGTTCAACCCCACTGACCCGAACGACAGATACTGTCTTCAGCCAATTGTTGTGCGCGAAAGAGACGATGGCTCCTACGAGCTGGTCGACGGGCAGCAGCGCCTGACGACGATCTTCATCATCCAGAGGTACAGCTACTGGATGGCGAGGAGAGACGACATAGAGTTCGAGATCCGCTACGAGACGCGACCGGACAGCTGGGCGTTCCTCACCGGGGGAATCTCTGACGAAGGCGGCGACTGGAACAAGAACCCGGACTACTACTACATGCATCAGGCATGGTGTGCCATCGAGGACTGGTGCAAGGCCAGGGGCGTGGACTTCTTCTCGTTCTTCACCGACATATCGGGCAAGCTCTCCGGCAAGGTCATGCTCATCTGGTACGAGATGCCTGCATCGGGCGACCCGATCTCCATGTTCCGCCGCCTGAACGTCGGCAAGGTCCCCCTCACGAACGCAGAGCTGGTCAAGGGCCTGCTCCTCTCCCAGGCAAAGAACGATGCTGATCCATCGCTTCCGGACAAGATAGCGCTCAGCTGGGACAACATCGAGCACAACCTGCAGCGCGAGCCGTTGTGGCTCTTCCTGACCAACAAGAGTCTGGCCTCCCACGACGAGTCGACAAGAATCGACCTACTCTTCAACATCTGGGCGCAGTCCAAGGTGCCAGACGCGACGTCCCGCGAGGCCGCGGACCCCTATTTCGCCTTCCGAGTCATCTCGGAGGAGCTCCACTCTGGGAACCTGTCACCGCGCCAGCTCTGGGCCGAGGTGGAGGACATCTACTCGACCCTCTCCTACTGGTATGCGGACAACGAGCTCTATCACAGGATCGGGTATCTGGTGGCGTCGGAGACCACCAACGTGGGATCGCTGTTCAGGCAGCTCGACGGGCTCGAGAAGTCATCCGTCTCAAATAAGCTCGACGAACTGGTCTCGAAGTCGCTTGGCAAGTACTCCGACAGGGACTCCCTGCGCGGCCTCACGTACTCGACGGACAGGGAGCGCCAGGCCATCAGGAAGGTGCTCCTACTCTTCAACGTGCTCACGGTACTCCAGTCCGAGTCGAGCGAGGGACGGTTCCCCTTCGACCTCTACAAGTCGCAGGGATGGGACATCGAGCACATCCACGCCACCGCATCCGAGCCGCCCAAGGACGAGACAGCCGCAAACGGGAACGCCACCAACGAGCGGAGGCTCTACTTCGAGTCTCTCAAGAAGATCGCCGACGACCTTGGCATCTCTGCCCCGGCAGCCTTCTCCGCCATCGACGCCTTCATCGCGAGCGGGAACTACTCGAGCGAGGAGAAGTCCCTCTCCTTCGCGCGCAGCCAATGCCTGGAGCTCATGGAGTCCATCACGGGCGAGCAGAACGGCATCGCAAACCTCACCCTGCTTGACAGCGTAACCAACAGAAGCTACGGCAACGACACCTTCGCCGCAAAGCGTCGGGAGGTCATGCTGAGAGACCGCAGGGCGACTTTCATCCCACCGTGCACAAGGAACGTCTTCCTCAAGTACTACACGCTCGATCGCACGGAGCTCAACCTGACCGTATGGGACAAGGACGACAGGGAAGGCTACCTCGAGAGCGAGCTCGGAATCCTCGCGACGCTCTCAACCTACCTCGACGGAGGCGACGATGAATAACTCCGAGACTACGTTCTGGAAGACGATTAACACGTACCAGATAGTCATACCGCGCATCCAAAGGGACTACGTTCAGGGCAGAAGGACGAGGCTGGTCGAGAACGCACGTGACGCGCTGCTGACCGACATACATGAGTCCTGTTCCACCGGAGAGCCCACGAGCTTGAACTTCGTCTACGGAAAGGTCGAGGGTCCTGAGGGCGAGGAGCTGTTCCTTCCCCTCGACGGGCAGCAGCGCCTGACGACGCTGTTCCTCCTCCACTGGATCGCGCTTCTCTGGGATGACCTCGAGCCAACCGCGGGATGCAGCTCGCTCGCCCGGTTCAGCTACGAGACGAGGGTGTCATCGGCCGACTTCTTCACCAGGCTCAGCGACCCCTCGCACGTTCTGGAGCTGAGGGGCGCCAAGGGAGTGCTTTCGGAGCTCATATGGGACAAGAGCTGGTTCAGGCCGGAGTGGAAGGACGACCCAACCGTCCAGTCGTGCCTAGCGGTCCTCGACTGCCTGCAAGGGCGATTCTCCGACATCGAGGGGCTCTGGGAGACCCTGACGTCGGATTCCTGCCCAATAAGGTTCGAGTGGCTGGACGTCAGGGACATCGGCAACGAGGACGACCTCTACATCAAGATGAACGCCAGGGGCAAGGTCCTCTCGCCGTTCGAGAACCTCAAGGCGGAGATCGAGCAAGAAGCCAGGGGGATGTTCGACGAAGACGAATACCTGTCCCTCGTCGAGCGCATCGACGGCAGGTGGTCCGACCTCATCTGGAGCATGGGCGACCCGTCGGGTCACGAGGACCGCTTCATGAGCCTCGTCAACTGGTCCCTGTGGAACCGCTGGGCAACCATGGCCGAACTGCGAAGCGACTTCTCTGGCCTCGAGTCATTCCAGAGGGACTCCTCCGCGCGCACCCTCAGGGACTACTCGGTTGAGCTCGGCGAGGGTAAGACTCCCTTCGGAGAAGCATGGCTCCAATCCTTCTCGCGCATGCTCGACGCCGTGTCTGCGGCCGGGAGCCCTGACGACGCTCGGGACATAATCGCCAGGTGCACCGGCAGCGAGGGCCAGGTCAGCTACACGGACATGTTCATGCTTCAGGCCCTTACCTCGTATCTAGACGGGACGGACGGCCACTTCGAGGAGGAGTCATGGGCTCAGTGGATGAGGGTCATGCGCAACTTCGCGCGCTCGTCTGAGCGGTATCAGGGATTCAACAACATCGGACGTTTTGCCAATGGCATTAAGTGCATTGACAGCCTCTCCAGCCATGCGAAAGATATCCTCGCAGCACTTGCAGACGATAACGTTGAGGTGGAGGGCATCAGCCCCGCGGACCAGGTCGCCGAAGAGCGCATCAAGGCCCGCCTCATCCTCAGAACCCCAGAGTGGCAACGTGCCATCGAGCGTGCCGAGGCCATCCCCTACTTCATGGGCAAGATCATGTTCCTTCTCGACTTCACGGGGATTCACGACGCCTCCAACTGCTCCGATGCTGACGCCGGCACGCTTTCCGCATTCGAGGGATATACCGGCATGCTCGAAGAGCTGTTCGACGCCGCCGCACCGGCCGTTAACGGTGCCCTCCTGAGAAGGGCGCTGCTCACGAAGGGCGACTACTCCATGGCTGCTAGACAGCTGAGATCGTATCTGGTCGACAACGACCGACGGATTGACTGGCGCGGCTTCCTCAGAATGTATGACGACGAGCACAGGCGGGCAAACGCCAAGTTCAAGGCATTGCTCGACGACCTGTTGGCGCGTGATGGGGACATGCGGGAAAGGCTCCAGGCCATAATCGACGGCTACGCGTGGGACGAAAACAGGAAAGATTGGTGGGCCAGACGGCTCATCGAAGACCCTGCGATCTTTGGCGAGCTTGGAAACAACCGCCAGTTCAGGCTGGTGTCCGATAGGTGGACCGTCCCAGTGCTCATGATGCCGAAGGGGTCCAACACGGTCGCCAGCGGCAGAAACAAGGAGCTCGTGACCACCATCGTTGCCAACGAGCTCAGAGGGCACAACTGGAAAACGGACATGTACGGCATGATTGGTTTCCAGCCTGGCAGATACTGCACGGTAAAGAACGGCGACACTTCCTTTGACCTTGGCCTGACGGAGTTCTCAAGCGACAAGCCTTATGTAGTCTGGAACTCTAAGACTGGCCAAGAGGTCTGCCGATTTAAGGCGGATCCAAAGAAGATTGTTGGGTACTTATTAGCCGCCAAGTAGAAAGCCTCGTCACGCTCGGCGATCTGCTTCTCGTAGTCGGAAGCGTCGCCGCTCACCTGCGACTAGCCCTGCTGCGTTTCCTGCTGCTTGTGGCCCCGCTGTTGCGATGCGTTCTCCGTACCCTACGTGGTTCCTAGCTGACATTGGTCTCACCGTCCATGTTCCCGCCTTTCGTCTCGCAAGGTGGGCAGAGACGAACAATGCCTGCACCTTAACCGGTACGGGCATTGTTTTGGGGTGTCACAAGCCGACGTTTGTGCTTGGGCTCCTGATTGAGCTATGAGTTTTGGCTACGATCTATAATCTCGGGATTGTAGGTACGAGTCCAGTCCTTATGAGTATCGACAGTCATGGTGTAAGAGCGGATTTCGGAGTAACCCTCCTCACCCCACTCATCGTGGAAATGCGCTTCGATTCTCTTCATGTCGGTATCAGATCCGTCGAAGATGGCGATACGAGGGCCGCGCAAGGTATAGTCCTGCCCACGAGCGACGCCGATAGAAAGCTTCCCAGACTTTGCGTCCTTCTCGATCTGTTGTCTTCCCCTGTGAGCAGCGATGACCTTACCGGCATCCTTTCTTGCGAGGACAGTGTTGAAGATCAGGATGCCTCCCTCTTCAAGCGCCCACTCGTAGGCCTCGATAATAGCTGCCTCGTATTGCTCTCGCGTATTCGGGTGTATGACCTTCGTTCGTATCATTGACATTCCTATTCCGCGCCTGCCTTATCGCCGCCTTGGGCTTCGGCGAGCTTCTTGACCATGTATTCGTAAATCTCCTGCTGGGATTTATCCGTGCCGACAACATCATCTAGGGGCACTTCGATGTCGGACTCAAAGCCGAACATCTCTTTGGGCAGTACGGTGATGATGGGCACTTTCTCGAACTCGTTCTCGCCAACAGCATGGAAGACACCCTCGATGCCGATTGTCCCATCGTCGGTTATGGCTATCCTCATCGGGAAACCCGGAGTCGTGGCGCGTCCCACGATAACGTGATACGCATAAAACGTCGAGCCATCCACAGCAGGCACAGTGCCCCTCCCGCTTTCTTGGAAGTTATCGCTCGTGCACCATACTTTCGCATTGCTGTTCTTGAGAACGATGCAGTACCGAGAAATGGGCTCGACGTAAGCAACTGCTCTTATCTCGAAATCGACTCGGTAATGCTCTTGCGCAGTTCTGACATAGGCTTTCAAGTTGAAAAAATATCGCTCTCTGGTCCTCTGTAGGTATTACGGCCTTGGATAACGTCGAAGAGTTGGCGCATGGCAATCTCTTCGCCGTATCTGGGAAGATCGATATAGAGCGTCTGCATGAGTAGTGCAGGCACATCGCAGTCTTCAAGCTTTACGGGAATGAATCTCATCTTGTCCTGGGCGGCAGCCATGAGGGCGTTCTGCCACTCTAGCGTTACCATCTTGCTCGTGAGGCTGTTCTTCGATATGAAGAAGACGAAGAAGTCACACGTGGCAAGCCCAGAGTTCATCTTGTCGATGATTCCGTCGCCCGGCTGTATGGACCACGTGTCGTAAAAAACACTATCCATACCGTAGACATTCGACAACGCTTGTGCAAAGTGTTCGACCTTAGGCTTGTCCTGCCAGTTATGGCTGATAAAGACGTTCAACAAATCCTCCTAGACGCTCACCGTGTGGTACGTAGTCCGCACGTCGTATTCCACATCCACCTGCAGCGCCGCGAAGTGGCGCCTAGCGCACCGGATCTTCGTCCGTTCGGCATCGCTCACGCGGATGTTGTTGTTTCCACCGCCCTTTGTTTCAACGACGAAGTACACGCGGCGTTCTCCGTCTTCCTCGACAACATAGGCCCAATCGGGGTTGTAACTGCCCAACGGCGTGTCGATTTTGAACTTGTTCGGCAGTTTGGCGAAAACACGGACCTCCTCGGCGAGGTCGAGTTCCACGGCGAAGGGCTGCTCAACGGTCGAGGAGTCGTACACCACGTAGCTGTAAAGACTCTTGCCGCTGCTCGGCATCCAGGCGTTCTGGCCCAGGTACGCCTTAAGCTCGCCGGGGTCCAGGTCCTCCATCGTGTACCAGTCCTCGTCGGGCAGTTTCGTGTACTTGATGCCCTCGGCGATTGCCTCTCCCTTGGCCTTCTCTATCTTCTGCGCCACCTGAGCGAGGAACGTTGCCGGGTCGATCTCGAACTCGTCGTAGCGCCCGCACTCCTCGAGGATGCGCTTCAGCGTCGCGCGGGTCAGCCCCACTGCGTCCTGCAGCTCGGCGATGGGGTCGGGCAGGTCGTACACTCGTGCCCCACCCGTCTTGACAAACGAGGTACCGGTCGCCTGGGCGTCCACGCCGCCGTCGACAACGGTCAGGTCGGCGCGGGTCGAGAGCACCTCCAGCGGCTTCACCTTCGGCATGCCCTTGATGCCCTCAACGGCGTCGGCGATCAGCTTCTCGCTGTCCACGTCCACCTCGAAGCGCGTGCGCTGGCGAATGCGCTCCCACAGCTCCTGGAAGGCGGGGTCTTGCGTCACGTCCTTGCGCAGCTCGACCTCGACCTCCTTGGCCTTGTCCTTGATCTGCAGTTTCTGCGCCTTATGCAGGATGATGCTCTCGACCTGCGACTGCGCGGCCTCAAGACCCTCGGGCATCTCAACGCAGCCCTTCTCGGCGGCCTCCTTGAGCTCGGGTGTGATGTTGCCCTTCTTGTCGATGAGCCCCTTTGCGGCAAAGCTCTGATACACCTCGGCGCTCTGCTCGAAACCGAGTTTAACCTCCTGGCCGTTCGGCTGCTCGATGGTCACCTTTGTGAACGACTCTGGTGTCAGCACGCCGAAACGCAGACCATCCTTCTCGAACTCGGTCTGCAGTCCGCTCGCGAAGGCGTCGTAGCTCTCGTTAGCGATTACAGTCAGCACGTTGGCATCCTCGTCGTAGCAACGCTCACCGCTCTGATCCACACACAGGCGCAGGCCACGTCCGACCTTCTGGCGCTTGGTCATGGTGTCTTTGGTCTCGACCAGCGTGCAGATCTGAAACACGTTCGGGTTGTCCCAGCCCTCCTTGAGCGCAGAGTGCGACCAGATGAACTGGATGCGCTTCTTCGCTCGCGTCTCCTCGTCGTCACCGTCGGTGGGGAACGAGATCAGAGTCTCCTTCTCGCGCATAATGGTCTCGAAGGTCGAGATGTCGGCTGCGGTGCTGGCTGCCGCGCTCGTGTTCTTGATGCGGCCCTTGCCGTCTTGGGCGAAGTAGCCCGAGTGCACGGCCGTGGCGTCGGTGTCGAGCTCAAGCCCGGCGGCAGCGTATTTCTTCTGCCAGCGCTGGCTCGCCACGGCGTCGGCATACTCCTGCTCGAACATCTCGGCGTACTCACCGTTGCACACCGGGTCGTACAGACGGTATTTCTCAACCTTGTCGATGAAGAAGAGGCTCAGCACTTTGATGCCCCTGGGCGCGAGCTCAAGCTGGCGCTGCAGGTGGTCCTCGATGGTGCGGCGGATCTGGGCGCGCTTCACAGCCTCGTCGGCCACGTCGCCCACGGCCTGGCCCTTCTCCAGCCACTCGCCATTGGTGAACTCTATCCACTCGTCGCCGTCGGCGGCCGATATGTTGCTCACGATCCATCCGGGCTCGTAATCGGTGTTTTCGCCGCTCTTGTCATAAAGCGAGTCATGCGTCTTGACAGTTACGGCCTTGCGCTTCTGGCTGCCGTCCTTCTGCCGCACGTCGATGGTCAGCCGCGCAGTTATGGAGCCTGGTGTCTTGCCCATCCTCGTGGAATCAAGCCGCACGTAGGCGCCATTGAGGTCAGCCTGCGCGAGCACCGAGTCAACGCAGATGCCCTTCACGAGACCCTGCTGGAAGGCGTCCACCGGCGTCAAGCGGTACACCTTGTTGTATCCCTCCCTGTGCGTGGCGGAGTAGCGCAGCACGAAGAGCGGGTTCAGGCTGCGGATGGCGGCTTTCGCCTTGGCGGTATTGTCAACGCTCTGCGGCTCGTCGATGATGACGATGGGGTTGCAGGCTGCCACGACCTCGCGGGGCGACCTGCCGCCGATAAGCCGCTCGCTCGGCCGGTGGAAGAGCGAGCTCGACTCCACGTTGCCGTCGTTCGAGTAGTCGCGGTTGAACGCCTGGATGTTGATGATCATCACCTGGATGGAGCTCGACGTGGCGAAGTTGCCCACTGGCCCCATGTCCTTGCTGTCGTAGACGAACACGTCCATCGGCGCGTTGTCGTAGAGCGTGGCGAAGTGCTTCTTCGTGCTCTGGAAGCTCTTCAGCACGCCCTCGCGGATGGCCACGCTCGGCACCACGATGAGGAACTTGGTGATGCCGTACTTCTTGTTCAGCTCGAAGATGGTGCGGGTGTATACGTAGGTCTTGCCCGTGCCCGTCTCCATCTCGATGGTGAAGTCTCGTAGCCTGCCGTCGGTGAGCACGTTCGTGGCGGGCAGGCTGTTCTCCTCCTGGATGTCGTGCAGGTTCTCGAGAAGCTGGTTTGCCGAGAGCCTCAGGCCATTGGCGTGACCCACGGAGAGCACCTGGCCCTCCATCAGCGTGCCCGCGGCTCCGACCTCAGCGGTGAACTCACTGCGAAGAAACTCCTGTCCACGAAACAGGTCGGTGATTGCCTCCACGGCCTCGACCTGGTGCTTCTGGTCGGAGGAGTACTTGAGCTCTAGGGTCGCCATGGCTACACCGTCCTCAGCTCGACCTCGCGGCCAGTCTTCTCCTCCACGCGCTTGAACGCCTGCACGGCGTTGAGCTTGGTGGTGTCGTCGAGGATGCGGTCGAGCATGAGCACGCGCCTGGGCTCCATGTCGGCGATGGCGTCGAGCACCTGCATGTTCAGGCCGTCTGCCAGGCAGCATACGAGCTCGCCGTAGGCAACGGAGTAGCAGGGGTAGCCTGCCGCGTTCACCTTCTCGATGGGGAGGGTCAGCTCCAGGCCCCATTTGAGCATCATCTCGAAGATGATGTCCTCGTCACTGCGGTCAGGCTTGACCACGTCAAGCAACAGCTCGCCTGGTTTCGGACGCTCGATGCCGCTTTCGTCTAGCTTGAGCACACGGAAGCCGATGTCGGGGACGGGTTTGGGTTCTTCACCGAGTCGTAGTTGCTTGTTGGCTTCTTCGATTTCCGCGGCAATCTTGGTACCTGCACTACGAAGACGTTGTTCGCCAAGTTCACAGATAGTAGAGTATCCAGCTTTTGAGGCCTCGCTTTTTGCGTCGCATGCTTCTGGGAGCTGCACAAGGATAAAAGATGCGTTGATACCCTCGTCTATCGATGTTCTCATGACAGCTTCACCGGTCGTTGCCGATCCAGAAAAGAAGTCAAGAACGATATCACCACTTTGAACTTTGCCCAGACGCATGAGGAGCTTCAAAAGCTTCACAGGTTTGGGGCTCGTGAAAACGTTCTTGCCACCAAACAATTCCTTAACTTCCTCGACGGCCATATGGTTATGACCGCCAAGATCGTGCGGAATGATTGTCGTTGGGACTATGCCACCTTCTGCAACCTTCGACAAATACGTCTTGCGTGATGGTACCGCATCACCTTTCGCACCAAACCAAATCTGGCCAGTAGCGTCTAACTCTGCAAGCGTTTCGCGGGAATACCGTGGATATGTTCCAGTTGGCGGCGTCCAATGTACGCCGTTTGAAAACACATATTCGAATATCCCATCGGCAGAGCCGCTGCGTGCATGAATGGGTGTTGCCTTCCAAGGTCCTCTTGGGTCATTGTCAGGATTGGTATATGCCTTGTTCATTTCATCTGTTCTTGGCAGCTTTCCGATACTAGCCAGGCTAATGTTCTTTGCATAGCAAAGAATGAAGTCGTGATTGCTGGAGAAGAAAACCGCATCATTAGCGCGAGTGTATTTCTTCTCCCAAATGAGATTGCCGATAAAATTGGCCTCACCGAAAACCTCGTTACAAAGATTATGCAGGGTACCCTGTTCGCCATCATCGATTGTGATAAAGATAAGACCATCATCAGCGAGCAGCTCACGTGCAAGTCTTAATCTTGGATACATCATCGAGCACCAGTCGGAATGGAATCGCCCACTCGTTTCAGAATTTGATTGACCTGTAAGACCAGCCTGCTCCCTATAATTCTCAATAGTGTCACCAAATCTGTCTTTGTATACAAAATCATGACCGGTGTTATAAGGCGGATCAATGAATATCATTTTCACGCGGCCGTGATAGGAGTGTTGAAGTAGCTTAAGCACCTCGAGGTTGTCGCCCTCTATGTAGAGGTTCTCAGTCTCATCCCAATTTACGCTCTCTTTGGGAGCTGGTCGAAGTGTGGCTGCGCTTGGAGTCTGACTTTGGCGAATAGCGTCAGTCTTGCCCGGCCATGTGAAGGCATATCGCTCTGTGCCTTCATCAACTTCGTCACCCAGCACAAGACGCAATTTCTCAAAGTCGATACCGCTCTCGCTGACGACTTCCGGTAGCAGTTGCTTTAACTGTTCGATGCGCTCAGCTACCAGGTCAGCTGATGCAAGGTCCATCTTCTCGAACTCGGCCATTGCATAACTCCTTTATCTCGTTCGCGAGCCTGGCGTGCTCGCGCTCCTTCTTCTTCAACGCCATACGCAGCCGCGACGACTCGGCAAGGGTAGCCTCCTTGTCACGATACTGCGAGCGTAGGACATTAATCTCGTTTTGCGAGTCCCTCAGATGGACCAGGAGCGCCATCAGTTGGGGCGTGTCGGCATCCTTACAGCGCGGATACTCGCCGATGCTGGCAATTGCCGCCGCCTTCGCCGTGCGGTCGCAGAGAGCCGACACGTAGGCAAGCAGGTCAGATTGCGGCAGCGCGGCATGGCGGATGTCTGCCAGGTAGTCCATGTATGCCTGCTCGTTCGGGTCAAACAAGCGCGCCGCCTCGGTACGCTCGACCACAACCGCGCCCTTCTCTGCCAGGCTCTTGCGTTTAATCGACACGGAGACGCCCACCTTACCGCCAGGTTCCTCGAACAGCAGCACGGCCGGGTTGGGGAAAGCTTTGTGCAGTACGGCTGCAAGTTCGCCGAATCCGCCAGAGCGCATCAGCTCGCAGCTCAGGTAGATGACGCTACCAATCTCGTGCCCATCGTCGGAGACGGGTGCGATTCGCGCCGTCGCCCGCTGTATGGTGGCGACATGCGTCAGGCGCGAGTACTGCTTGAGCAGCTTCTCCTCGGCCTTGTTGAGACCGCCTTGTGCGGTGAGAACCGTCTTCGGTATGGTCTTGCCGCCGGCAAGCGTGGCGCTCGGTAGGTTTAGTGTTGTGGCCCAGTCCATGCCTGTCACCTCAGAACCACGAAGCTTACGAGCGAGTAGTCGTCGAAGGCGAGCGTCGTGCCTGTGCCGACCTCACCCAGGCTGAACAGCGATTCCATGCCCTTCTGCGCCTGAACGCCGGACACCCGGCTCACCGCCGCGTCGAGCAACTCGGTGTATGCGCCCATGTTCGTGCCGTCTCGGGTCTCCTTATTGAACTGCCTGCAGAGATCCATCATGGGCTCGGTCGCGCCAGCGCACGCCGCACGTATGATGTCGAGCGCCGTCTTGGGGTTGGTATGGGTGCCGCGTACCTCGCCGGAATCGGTCACGTAGACCAGGTGGAACGGCCATGTCGGGTTGCCGTCCTTGGGGTTGGCTCCCTCGTCGTTGGCTTTAAGGCAGAAGACGACACCCGGCTCCACGCTGTCTTGTAGTGTGTCTGGTATTTCGGCCACGGCATGCAGACCGCACGGGCTGTTCTCTAGCAGGCCGGGGTGCGCCTTGGCGTAGCGTTCCAGTTCCACGCGGAAGTCGTCGTAGGCCAGGTCGGTTATGGATATGCCGCCCGAGATGTCCTCGAGGTCCATGACCTCGCGCTGCAGCTGCTCGAGCTGGCTGCGACGGTACTTCAGGTCGTTCATCTCGTCGGCTGCCTTGCCCTCCAGCACGTTCTCCTCGCCGGTGGCAGACGTGTCCAGCAGCACCATGCGCCCCTTCACGCGCCCCTCGAGCTGTATGTACTCATCGAGCTCGATGTCGGGCCAGAAGTTCACGAGCTGAACGCACGTGTTGTCGGAGCCGAGGCGGTCGACGCGTCCGAAACGCTGGATGATTCGCACCGGGTTCCAGTGGATGTCGTAGTTCACCAGGCAGTCGCAGTCCTGCAGGTTCTGGCCCTCGGATATGCAGTCGGTTGCGAACACGACATCTATCTCGCCCTGCTTGCGCTCGCGCTCCGATATCTCCTTGCTCTTCGGCGAGAACCGTCCCAGCACGGCGTCGAAGGTCGTGCGCTTGAGCTTGACGGTGGCGGTAGTTCCCTTCGCGCCGGTGACGAGCGCCGACTCCATGCCGTACGTCTTCTTGAGGTACGGGTTCAGCTGCTCGTAGAGGTAACGTGCCGTGTCGGCGAACGCGCTGAATATGAGCAGCTTGCGGTTGCCGGGATTGTAGGGGTGCGCCACCTTCTGGTCGATGAAGCGGCGGAGCTCGGCCAGCTTCTCGTCGCGCTCGGGTGTCACCTCGTTGGCGTAGTACAGCAGCTCCTCGAGCGTTCGGATGTCGTATTCCAGCTCCTGCCTCACGCGGATGGCGTCCACGTCGCGCAAGTCCACGCGAACCTTGCCGCCCGCCTCGAACTCCTCGGCGTCATCGTCGTCGTCGAACCCTTCGGCAAGCGCGTCCGCCTCGTAGGCCGCGTTCATGCTCAGGTTGTCCAGCTGGCCGAGAAGCGCCTTCGCGCCGTCGAGCACGCGCTCCAGTGTGATACGGAAGCTGTTGATGGAGCTCTCCATGCGCTTCAGCAGGTTCACGCGCATCAGGTTGGCCACGGCGTGCGTGCGGTTCACCTGGCTCTCGAAGTCGTTGCCCCACGTGTCGGCGTAGCGGTCGGCGTACTTCTTCTGCTTGCCCGGCATCACGTAGGAGAGCAGCTGGTACTGCGCGAAGGAGAGCGACGCGATGAGGTCGTTCATGTCGGCGATGCTCGGCAGCTCGTCCTGCGTGTCGAAGCGCGGATGCAGAGATATCGGTTTCAGGCGCGTCGGGAACGTTGCCGTCTCGTCGCGGTAGTACTTGGCGATGTGCTTACGGCTACGTGCGATGGTCAGGATGTCGAGCAGCTTGAAGTAGTCGGCGTTCACCATGGACACGAACCGCTCGGTCGTGCGAAGCTCGTCGGGAAGCTCGCTCCACTCGCCGAACCTCTGCTGGGCCAGGCGGCACACCGCCGTGACGGAGCCGATGCCATCGGTCTCGGCCAGGTAGGCGTCGTCGCCCTCGGTGATGATCTCGATCTGGTTACGCAGGTCGAGGAGCTTGTTGTTCACGGGCGTCGCCGAGAGCATCAGCACCTTGGTGCGCACGCCAGCCCGTATGATGTCTTCCATCAGGCGGTCGTAGCGGCTGTGCTGCGTGCGGTCGGTCGGCTTGTTGCGGAAGTTGTGGCTCTCGTCGATAACGATGAGGTCGTAGTTGCCCCAGCGCAGCGTCTCCAAGTTGATGTCGCCCGAGAAGCCCGTATAGCGGGAAAGGTCGGTGTGGTTGAGCACGTCGAAGTTGAGCCGGTCGTCCACGAGTGGGTTGCGCTCGTCGTTTCCGGTATAGAGCGTCCAGTTCTCGCGCAGGCGCTTCGGGCACAGTACCAGCACGCGGTCGTTGCGCTCCTGGTAGTACTTGATGACGGCCAGCGCCTCGAAGGTTTTGCCCAGACCGACCGAGTCGGCGATGATGCACCCTTTGTACTTTTCCAGCTTGCGGATGGCGCCCACCACGGCGTCGCGCTGGAAGTCGTAGAGCTTGTTCCACACGGCCGAGTCGGTGAAGGAGAGCCCCGGCTTTATCGGGTCGGTCTCCTCCATGGACTCCATAAAGTCGCGGAACACGTGGTAAAGCGTCAGGAAATACACGAACTCGGGTGCATTCTCGCGGTAGAGCGTGTCAATCTGCTCGGCTACCCGCTCGGTCACGTCGGCCACCATGGAAGGGCTGTCCCAGATGCCGTCGAACATCGCCTTCAGGCCCTGCGCCTCGGCAGCTCCCGAGTACGACCCGTAGCCGCCCACGACGCCTGCCTTGCGCTCGTAGCCCAACCCTTCGAGCGTGAAGGGCAGGTTGAAACCTTGGAAGCCGTCTGCGGAGCCGTCCGCATGCAAGACATGGTAGACGGAGCCAGACTGCACCATGCCGCGCGAGCGTGCGGAGCGGAAGGACGCCTTGCTACGAACCCACTCTGCGCACTCGTGAGCGAGCGCCCGCTGGTTCAGGTTGTTGCGAAGCGTCAGCTCAAGCCCAGTGCCGCCGATGCCACGCTCGCGCCCGCGTTTCGAGAGCACGAATTCCTTCGGGTCTTTGAGCTCCGCCATTTGCTCCACGAAGGTCGGCTCGTCGAAGAGGAAGCGAAGCTCGTCGATGCGCGAAAGCTCGTCTTTCAGCTCACCGAAGGCGAACACCGTGAAGTACGACGAGATAACGGAAAGTCGATCTCCCTTTGCCAGAGAAGATCGGAGCTTGTCACCCAGCGCATTAATTCCTTCATTGCTTAAGAACTCCATGCTCCCCCGTCAGTAGCTCCAACACAAACATCTACAGCAAAACAGTAGCCTCACAAGTACACAATCACCCAACGTTTTACCGAAAAAGACAGCGCCAACGTTCCCGCACCAAAGGTGCCCCGATTTGATGCCTGTAATATCCTTTTGCATCTAACTAATCCTTGTTAGCATTTAACATATGATATATTTCTTTCTTGAAAGTATACATTATTCATGACAAGGATTTCTTATGAATGAGGTCGTGGCGACAACCGAATACCCCACACCGCTTCCATGGCCGGAACGAGCAAGCTCCTTACAATACGTGCCAAAGGGGTCGATTAGTCTCATTGAGGCACTGCGTCTTTTTTTGCACGCCATTGATCACCACGCCGAGTCATCCGCTCACGTGCAAATACCCGGCATAACGAGAACACCCTCGTTGGACAGCATATGTCAACGGATTAGTAAGATGGGCCTCGTCATCAAAAATGATAATGGCTGGTCACTAACCCACGAGGCGAGAAGATGGATTCAGACGGAAGACAACCTCTACCTTGCTGCAATCATATGTTCTAGAACGAAGTTTGCGGGAGAGCACTTAGCATTACTTCACGATCCAAAATCCACAAAGGAGCTGTTCGATATTGCACGCGAACAGTACGGTATGACGTGGAAGACAGTTAATCAAGTTCACGCACGTAACGACTGGTTTTGCGCCCTTGGACTAGTACAGCACTACACACAAATTAACAAATATGCCCTCACAAGTGCCGGTCGTAGCTTTCTCCTCTCCATCGATATAATGTCGCCTGCCGATATCAGGGCAGAGTTTTCAAAAGCGTCAGCTCAACACGAAAGCGCATCCCCATGGGCGATCGAGATGTGCGACCTCACTGCCGAACAACTTGAAAGTCGCGAGATTAGTATCCAGCGAATTCCGGGCAGAGGATGTGATTATGTCACGACGATATCCAAGGCGGTTTCCTATCTTGAGCGCCCGCGCACATTGGCAGAGTTTGATGACTTCGCTCGCCATGAATATGGACTAGGAAAGCAAGCGTCACAAAGTTATAGAAGCTCTCTCAGAACGCTAGGTTTACTCCATGACGTTCCGAACGCCATCCAAGCAACAGAGGACGCGTTGCGTTGGAACGTAAAACCCACTGCAATTGACCTCGCTTTCTATCTCCATGCCAAACGGAAATATGTATTTGAAATACTTCAATTTTTGGAAGAAAAGCCACGCACGCGCGCAGAACTTACCGTAAACGCGCAGATCGTTTACGATGCCCATCTAACACGGGCCGACCGTGACAGAAGAATTGACTTCCTAAGAAACGCAGGGTTAATAGAAGGCGCAAAAATTCTAGCGTTGACGGAGAGCGGCAAGAGAGTACTATCGCAAGTCAAAATCCAGCCTGCCGACAAAAGGCAGGGTAAAGAAAAGTCTTCGTCATCGGACGCAGCGTCAGGGCTTTCTCAGCCTCTTATCGAGTTGCTTCAGGAACTGCGACTTGCGTCAACCAACTCGCATAACTATAGGCGCTTCGAGGCTGCAGTTGCACGGGCGTTCGAGTTCTTAGGATTCAAAACAGCGTCAATTGGTGGCCCAAACGATACGGACGTCCTTCTCACTTCAAACTGTTCGGAAAGATACTCTTACCATGTCGTCGTTGACGCCAAGACTTCCATTAATGTACGCATTGCAAAAAGCAATATTGACTATGACTCCATCGATGATCATGCAAAAAAGAACGTCGCTGATTATGTCGTCGTCGTTGCTCCAAGCTTTGCTGAAAAAAAAGTTGTTGAACATGCTAGGAGGCACAAGGCCCTCCTAATTGACGTTGACAAACTGTCGGATCTTCTCAGAAAGCATGAGACAGCACCGTTAACAACACACGACTATGAGCTGCTATTCAGAAATGAGGGACCAGCCGACCTCAGCATGCTGGAACCGACGCGAAACAAACTGTTACGCAACTCCGCGCTTCTACATGCCGTACTGAACTATCTTATGAAGATAAGTGCCGAGAGGGCCGAAACACCAGATGCGATTCGGGCTGTACTAGAAAATGATTCCAGCCTCAATCTTGCTCCCATATCAAAAGGCGAGATAGTGGACGTACTTGAATTTCTTTCTTCGCCTATGATCAAATGCGTCGAGGCAGATAAAGATGGCTATTATTCGGTCATCTCATTGGCAGAGCTGTCAAGCATGCTCAAGTTCTACGGTGAGACATGCCAACTCTTAAGTCAATGATTGCCGATCAATAACCCTGAAGCGAAGTGAATCTAAAATGGCAGAGAAACTCAACTCAGCGTACATGCGGTGGTTCCAGCCTTTGGTGCAAGCCTTACGCGAACTCGGAGGATCGGCGACACGTCCCGAGGCGACACAGCGCGTCATTAAAAACGAAGGGGTGACACCCGAGGAATTCAGTATCACCCGAGGCAAAAATCGCCAAGGAAAAATCCAGTCGGAAATTGATTTTGCTCGAAACACACTAGCTTTTTCTGGAGTAATAGATCGAAGCGTTCCGGGAAAATGGACTCTCACCGACTACGGAAAGACAGTGAACCTAACCGAAGATCTCGTTGAGGAAATGATTCGCACCGAACGCGAGACGAACCGTAAAGAACGAGAAGCGCGGAAGAAAAGAGAGAAGGAAGCCGAAGGTCATTCGCTCGGTAACGAGGGGATAGAAACGATTCGCTACTGGCTCTATGCCCCTGGTGAGGATGCACGCATGTGGGCCGAGTTCTACGAGCGCGGCGTGATGGGCCTAGGCTGGGACGAGCTTGGAGACCTGTCTATCTATGATTCCAAGCAGGAGATACGAGATAGGTTGCGCGAGATACATGGCAGCGACTCTTCCTTCGTAAACTCGGCACTCGCAACATGGCAGTTCGTCCACGAGCTTAAGCCAGGCGACGTGATCTTCGCCAAGCGAGGCATGAGCGAGATAATCGGGCGTGGCGTCGTTGAGGGCGACTACGAGTATGACCCCGAGGGTGGCGAGTACCCCCACCTCCGCAGCGTGAAGTGGACCGACAAGGGTAGCTGGAAGAGTGATAGCCCGCTCGCCATGAAGACCCTCACCGAGGTGACCGACTACACCGACTTCGTCACAAAGACGAAGGAGCTCTTCTCGGCTGAAGACGAAGAGGACGTGGAAGACGCACCAGCAGCCGAGCAGCCCGCATATGACAAGAGCGACTTCCTCGCCGACGTCTACATGAGCGAGTCGCAGTACGACACGCTCGTGGGCGTGCTTCGCTCGAAGAAGAACATCATCCTGCAGGGCGCCCCGGGCGTGGGCAAGACCTTCGCGGCCAAGCGCCTCGCCTACTCGATGATGGGCGTGAAGGACCCCGAGCGCGTGATGATGGTGCAGTTCCACCAGAGCTACTCCTACGAGGACTTCATCGAGGGCTACCGCCCGTCGGCCGACGGCTTCGAGCTCGAGAAGGGCGCGTTCTACACCTTCTGCAAGAGGGCCCAGGACGACTCCGAGAACGACTACTTCTTCATCATCGACGAGATAAACCGCGGCAACCTCTCCAAGATCTTCGGCGAGCTCTTCATGCTCATCGAGAGCGACAAGCGCGGCCCCAAGAACAAGCTGCAGCTGCTGTACTCGCGGGAGCTCTTCTACGTGCCGGGCAACGTCTACCTCATCGGCATGATGAACACGGCGGACCGCTCGCTCGCCATGCTCGACTATGCCCTCCGCCGCCGCTTCGCGTTCTTCGACCTGAGGCCAGGCTTTGACGCCGACGGGTTCGTGGCGTACCGCAAGGGGCTGGAAAGCGAGAAGTTCGACGAGCTCGTGGCCTGCGTGGCCCGGCTGAACGAGGCCATCGCGGATGACGACACCCTGGGCGAGGGCTTCTGCATAGGGCACAGCTACTTCTGCGGCCTGAAGGCCGAGGACGTGACGGACGCGAAGCTCTCTGCCATCGTGGAGTACGAGCTCATCCCGATGCTTCGCGAGTACTGGTTCGACGAGCCAAGCAAGGTGCGGGAGTGGGCCGACGCGCTGCGCAGGTCCATAAAGTGATCCGCATCCAGAACATCTACCACATGCTCGCCTACGCCTTCCGCGTGCTGGAGGAGCAGGGCTACGCCGACGTCGCCACCGAGGAGTTCGACAACACGGCCGAGCTCTGCGCGGCGATCCTCGCGCGCGGCATCAGCTCGCAGCTCAAGCGCGGTCTGGGGCGCGAGTACCTGAGCCGCACGGAGGCACTCTCGTCGCTTCGGGGAAAGATCGAGGTGACCGAGTCCATAAAGACCCGCTCGCTGCTGCGGCGCCAGCTCGTGTGCAGCCACGACGAGTTCAGCGTGGACACGCGCATGAACCGCATCCTCAAGGCGACGTGCGCGCTTCTCGTCCGCTCGGACATCGGCAAGGGCCGCAAGAAGGAGCTCAGGCGCCTGATGGCCTACTTCGGCGACGTGGGCGACATCGACCCATCCGCCGTGGACTGGCACATGCGCTTCGACCGCAACAGCCAGACCTACCGCATGCTCATGAACGTGTGCTGGCTCGTGGCGAAGGGGCTCCTGCAGACGCAGTCCGACGGCACGCGGCGCCTCATGGACTTCCTCGACGATCAGCGCATGAGCCGCCTCTACGAGAAGTTCGTCCTCGAGTACTTTCGGCGCGAGCACCCCGAGCTGAACGCCGGGGCGCCCTACATCGCCTGGGCGCTCGACGACGGCTTCGCAGACATGCTGCCCGCCATGAGGAGCGACGTCACCCTCGCGCGGCGGGACGACCCGCGCCGCGTTCTCATCATCGACGCGAAGTACTACAGCCACGCGACGCAGCAGCAGTTCGACAAGCGCACCGTCCACTCGCACAACCTGTACCAGATCTTCACCTACGTGAAGAACAAGGAGGCGGAGCTCGCGCGGGAGGACGCGCAGCCAGGCGTGCGGACCGACGCGCGGACCGACGCTCAGGCAGCCGTGCGGACCGACGCTCAGGCGGTCACGCAGCCAGACACTCGCGCGGGCGCGCGGCCAGGCGCGCCGCACGAGGTCTCGGGCATGCTGCTCTACGCCAAGACCGACGAGGACGTGCAGCCCGACGCCACCTACCGCATGAGCGGCAACAAGATCAGCGTGCGCACGCTCGACCTTGGACTGCCGTTTGCCGACATCCGCGCCCAGCTCGACGCGATCGCCGCGGAGCACTTCTCGGACCGCGAGCCCATGCGCGAGTAGGCGCAATCCGTCTGGCGGGCCACCTCTCCCCTGCCTTCGACCTTCTCCTCTCTGCCCTTGGGGTCTCCCTCGAATATCCCTTTTAAGGATATTGGAAGGCGTCCGTTTGCCCACTTTCGTGTGCGAGGAGCGCGCGGGATGCGCGAGTGCTGCGATAGTGCCGACGGCGCGAGCGTGCGCGTCGCGGACGGTGGTGGTAGAGTAGGCCATGGCTGGGACCTACCCCTCCGTTAATGTGGCAGGCCGGACGCACTTCCTTGCGACCGAGCCTGAACCACGATGCCACGTAGATGGCCCTTGCTTAACGTGGGAGGTCCCAGCCGCCTCAGACACTCCTCCACGTGCTCCGGCACCCAGCACTCGCCAATCCCGTTCAGGCTCATGCCGAGAAGGCCTTTTCCCTCATAGTTGAGAAGGACGACCCCACCATCCGCCCGCGTCACAAACACCCCGTGCCCTAGAATGTGACAGTGTCGGGGGAAGCACTCGCGAGGGGGCGCTGGGTATGACTGCGGAAGAACTCTGGAATGAGTCGGGGCTGTCCGGCGAGTACGAGGCGTGGGCCTTCGGCGGAGCGCCGGACAAGCTGGCCGCACTGGTTGTGGACGGCACGAAGACGGCCACCTGCTCGTCGCTGGAGATGCTCTCCTTAGAGGGCGAGTCCGTCCCGCAGCCTGGCGACTATAGCGTGATTCTCGACTCTGCAGGCGAGGCCGTGTGCATAATAAGGACGACGAGGGCCTACGTCGAGGCGTTCGACCACGTAAGTGCGGAGCACGCGTTCCGGGAGGGCGAGGGCGACCGCTCGCTCGGCTACTGGAGAAGGGTCCACATGGAGTACTTCACCGAGGAGCTGGGCGCCGTGGGCCTCTCGTTCGACGAGAGCTCCGAGCTGGTGTGCGAGGAGTTCGAGCTCGCGTACGCCAAGCCCTGCCCCCTGAGCACGTCGTCCATCACGGCATAGCGCACCGTGTCGCCGCTCGCCCAGCCCCACATGGTCTTCGGCGGGTTATACAAGCAGAAGATCCAGAACCCGTCACCGCCAAAAGGGCCGCCATCCGCCTCTCCTTAGGACGAGACCAGTGGCTTGCGCGTGCAAGCTTTCCGACGAGCAGCTCGAGGCCGTGAGCGGCTGCAACTGGAGCTGCTGGGACATCGTGGGATGCACGGACATCTGCGAGAAGTACGACGCCGAGTGGATGCACGAGTGCTTGAGATTCAAGCATTGGTAATTTGAGATTCTTCGTCTCCACCCGATACGGCCTCGCCAGGTCGCCGTCCAGCATGACCTAGGTTTCACGCACCGCTAAATGAGGTCGTGGTTCGCCGGCTCGTTAGACGGGACGATCGCGACGGGCACGTCCTGCGGCTTCTCATAACCCGCGACTTCCGATTGCACCGAGACTACGACAACCGAGACGGGGCGGGCATATACGTCTACCATGACAAGATCGTGTTCGTGAACCACAACCGCCCGGAGCCGCCGACCACCATAGCGGACCTCAACGAGCGCATCGAGTTTCCCGACAGGGTGTACCTCAACCCCGAGGTGAAGGAGATGTTCCATGCCCTTGGGCTCATCGAGAGCTACGGCAGCGGCATACGGCGCGCAAAGGCCGCGCTCGAGGAGAACGGCTCCCCGGCGCTCGTGTTCGGCCCCTCCAACGACACGGACGCGCTCACGAAGGTGACCATGGGAATCTGCGCCGAGTTTGCCGAGACGGACGCGCACGTGAAGGGGCTCGCACGGCCTGGGTACGGCGAGGCAAATGAACAGATAAACGAAGCCAGACAAATAAAAGTCCCCGGTAGAAGCGTTGGCATAGGGTCAACGGTACGCGATGGACAGATAAATGAGCAGATAAATGAGCAGATAACGGAACGCCAGGCATCGATCGTGGGCATCATCTCCAGCAATCCGTCCGTAACGTACGAAGAAATGGCGGCGAAGGCAGGCGTCTCGAAGGCGACGGTCCGACGGGACGTTGCCGTCCTCGTGCAGAAGGGGCTTGTCCGCCGGGTCGGGTCGCGCAAAAGCGGTCGCTGGGAGGCGTTGGGGACCTAGGCCATACGATTCAAGCTCGAGATAAGGGACTATCAGACCGAGCCACGATGGCCGCGACCGACCTCCTCGAGGGCCCGCCTACCAGACTCCTCTCACGCACCTTCGTGGCCTCGGGAACACGAAGGATCGCAGCCCACGCGCCCACGTGAGCCTCCCGTAAGGCAAGCCGTCAGCTCGGGGTGGTAAAGGCTTCACAGTATCGGTTGCCCAAACGTAAACTCGAACCTCACCCGTACCAACTCGGACCTAGGGGTACGAGTCTAGTGCTTGCCCATACCTGCGGTAATCCCTTGCCGCGTCAGGCTTACTCGAACCTACTCGAACCTGCTCGAACCTACTCGTCCCGTTATGCTGGTTCTTACATCACGGAGGGAGCCAAGTCTTCCCCGCAATTGTCATCGGCCGCGCCGCACGCCAGCGATAATGAAACGCCGCTGCTTGTCTATGCGATAGTTGCGTACCCAATCGAGATCTTCGTTCCACTTTCTACACGCGTCGCGCATGCTTGGGTTCTTCTCGCGCCAGCGGATGAAGAATTGGAGATACTCTATGACACGCGGCTTGCTGAGGATGCCTCGGTCCATCATGTTTGCAAGTATCAGATGCCGTTGCTTAGCAGACAGCCCGACCTGCTTGTTGACCTCATAGCCGCACATCTTAAGTGGCGATTCGTTGCTGAGCGCACTCGCCTTAACGCTACCCTTCGAGAATCCCTTGGGGAAAGAGAAGTTGCCTAAAACGGGCCCGAACCTCTCGCGGTATCGTTCGTACTCACGCAGGCCGAGGTAGTACTTGCGACAGTTCTGGCAGTAGTTGACGTTAATCTTGATGGACTTGCCGTTGAGCCCCGCAATCGTTCCCGTAGCACCTTCGAGCTTGTGGCCCTTTCCCTCGCATGCGCGGGAGCCCTTGAAGACGTACAGGACGTTGTCTGGACCGTCGAACGTCAGCACTCGGCGCTTGCCCCTAGTCGAAGCGTTGGCTTTTGCCTTCCCTCCCTCAGGCCTAGGGCCACTATTGGGCGCGCCTGGCTTTGCCTTCCCCTCTACCGCGACACCAACTTCAGTCGGACTCTTGCCTTGTGTCGGATGAACCGAAGGCGTTTTTCTCTGCGTTTCGTCTTCGCCCGACCGTGCCATCTTGGCTGCGGTCTCAGCATCAAACACTGTCATCAGCTGCGCGCATTCTGCAGACACGAGAAACCAACCGCTTCCAAACCTCGCAGTAAGCTCTTGTGGAGTAAGTCTTCCGATGACTTCATCAGTATTGTTGTGCACCTTAAGCTTAGTGTTCCGAAGAAATCCCCAGAACTGTCCAGCAGACGTGCCGACAAGCGTGGCGGGATAGTCAGAAGCCAAGATGACCGCTTTCCGATACTGTGGGTCGGAAAACGAAGTCTCGTAGTCCTTCACCTGACCAATCGCAATGGAAGCAGTAGAGAATTCCACGGTCTGTGGAACGAGAATAATCGGTGGCTCCCTGCGCGCACGTGGCCAGAAACCCTGAGCTTCCTCCAAGGTAAAGACGCCCAAGAAGCAGCCGTTTTCGTCGCGCGTCACACACCTCGTAGGCCGATTACTTCTACGCCGAATGGTTACGTTAACGCTCGTCGGCTTGCCCCGGACAGCTTTTGGCATGCCCTGATCGGACTTTGGCTTCTCCCGTACATTCTTCTCGGATATCATCCGCGGCTTCGATGCGAGGCCGGGCTTCGCAATAACGTCAAACTCCTCGCTCGCAAGAACGACTGCCTGCTCAATTCGCCTCGTTATTTCTTCCTTACCCCACAACGCCACCAGCTGGACCGTATCATCGCTCACGACAAACCAGCAATCGCCAAAGGCGCGACTCAGGCACTTATAGGGAACTCGGCAGATCGGCTTCTTCGAATGATAAAGAACGCTGTAGGTGATGCTTCCGCGATTCCGCCAATAATCAACGTCCTTGGCTCCGGAAGAGCACGCATAATGCGACGCTTGTCCTATAGATTGATTGACTCTTGGAGGATAGCCGGTTTTCCGATGTCGGCCCCCTCTCCGGACAACACTGCACGTGGCCAGCGAATCAACAGGAAAACCGATGCATATTACCGCACCGTTGCGTGACACGAAGCTCCACTTTTGCCGGGCCTCTCCTTCGGTATACAGCCCGAGGTAACGACCTCGAGCGTCACGCGTTATGCATCGGTCGTTCTTGCCCATAGGATAGTTCTTGGGCACTTCTACCGGCGTCTCAGGTGCGGGTGCCTTCGCCGGCGTCTTTGGTCTGCCAAGTCGGGCCTCATGAATTGCGTCGATCTCGGCAGCGACCTTGTCAGCCTGCTCCTGCGTGATCGATGGGTTGCGACGGGATCCCTTGAGTAACTCGAGGCGCCGCTCCGTTGCGGGGCGCGCCTGCATGAGAACGTCACCGCCCTCGCGCTTGATGCCCTCAGGCAGATCCCACGTCTGCCAGTACTCGTAATACCCGCACAGTCGACCGTCGCTGTCTACCAGCCTGACCAAGTCGTGCTCGTGCTCGGTATGGTCCTTCAGCTCAAGAGCCCTTCTTTCCCGTTCGCGCTCCATACGTGCGCGATCCTCCAGAACGTCAGAGACACTTGCGCCTTGGCCACTCGTCGTGAAGCGGCCATCCCCATCCATGCGAAGCATGTCACCTAGTTTTGGCAACGAGCCCTCCTGTCATATCGCTCGCTTGAGACCCATCTCACAAGCCGGAAACACGTGATCCTTTACGTCATACCATAAAGAACCACGCATTAGGTGACGGCACTGGACGAGTGCTAAGTTTCAAGCATCTCGGATGACGATGCGGTCAGGGATGCGCATCTGGCGCCAGGCATCGGCCGAGAAAGACATCTCCAATCATCAAACATGGTCGCGTTTCGAAGCATCGTGCCGTTGCGTTGGCGTGAAGTAGACCTATAGTATTCATTGCGTATTGACAGCCGAATAAGGAGGGGTAGCTACGATTCATCGTCGCAACGGTCACGGTCACGGTTCCAAGCACAACTGCAACTGGCATCCCATCGGTCGAGGGATCGGCTACAAAGACACATTCGTTGCCGCGGTGCTTGCGGGCGACAAGGTCCAAATCAAAATGTGTCTTTGCAAGGATCGGTATGTCAGCCAAGGGGCGGCAAAGGGCACGATTGAAAGACGCGAGGCGAAGATTGGAAAGCTACTGAGGTCGTATCGGTGCCCGTATTGTGGCGGATACCACCTCACCAGCCAGCCGGAGGCCGAGTTGCCGAAGGCTGCGTAAGGTCCGGTCAACACGCGAGTACGGGGTGCCTTGGTAGGGTGCCCCGTTTTTCGTTTGCGGTGGGGTTGCGGTGTTGGTGAACTGAGTCGTCGGGCACGAGAGCGCGGGGCGGCCTGGGCGTTGCGGGCACACCGCAGACCCTCGGCAAGTCTGAGTCGTACTTCTCTGCGTGCTTTGCCGCGTACTTCTCCGCGTGCTTTGCCGCGTACTTATCCGCGTACCGCACTGTGTGCTTTGCCACGATTGTCTGCCGTGGGATCTACCCGCGCACCGCCGCTCCACCGACGTAGGAGGCGGTCACGCACAGGACGCACGTGAGGGCCACGTAGCCCACGGCGCCGAGCCATGCGCCGTGCGAGGCCAGGTCCACCGCCTCGAGGCTGAACGTCGACATGGTGGTGAACCCTCCGCACAGGCCCACGCGCAGCATCAGCGACAGGTTGACGTCGTCGATCGCCCCGCGAAGGGCGAGCCCCGCGATGGCCGCGAGGGCGAAGGACCCGACGACGTTTATCGCGAGCGTGGCCCAGGGGAACGCGCCATGGGGAATGGCGTTGCCGACGAGGTAGCGCAGCACCGAGCCGACGAAGCCGCCGATGCCGACGGCCAGGCAGTTTGCAAGCATGTTCTTCCTCCCATCTGCGGGAGACAATGGCAATGGCTCCCGCACGTGTTGTGCAGAAGCCATTAGCGGAGTCGCGGTTCAGGCCTAAGGGCCTCGGGAGAGCTTCATTCCCGTGGCGGCAATTATAGCAGCATCGGGCGGGGGTGCCGTGGGCGACACTGGCGTCGCGATCGCCTTCACGCACTGCTTTCACGCACGGCTTTCACGTACTGGACCCGGGGCTGCCGTTTGCCGACATCCGCGCGCGGCTCGACGCAATCGCCGAGGAGCACTTCTCGCCCTGCGAATCCATGCGGCGGAAGTAGGGAGATGGGCCTAGGGGGCTTGGCCGCCGAGACGTTGCAGCGGTTCTCGAATGACCCGACGCGCTCCGTACGCGCCCATGGTCACGGGTCAATAATGTCCGGTGGTGCGACTACACTTCGGGCAACCGTTCCATCCCGTGTACCGTTCCATCCCGTGACGTGGAGGTGCCCCCAATGAGACGACCTGACAACGTAGGTGGCCTAGAAGGTCTCCCGGCCGCCGACGAGGCCGTGGGGCCCGGCGATGTCGAGGGCGAGGGCGTGGCAATCATCCCATCGAACGAGCCGGCGATCCGCGACCTCATATACACGGTGCGCGGCACGCAGGTCATGCTGGACAGCGATCTGGCGAGGCTGTATCAGGTGGAGACGAAGGCGCTGAACCAAGCTGTCGCCAGAAATCCGAAGAGGTTTCCCGAGCGCTTCTGTTTCAGAGTCACGCAGGAAGAGGCGGAAGCTCTAAGGTCACAGATTGTGACCTTACGTCCTGAGCAGGGGGAACATGGCTCTTGGTGGCGATATATGCCTCGCGTCTTCACCGAACAGGGAGTATCGATGCTCTCCGCCGTGCTCCGCAGCGACACAGCCGTGGACGTGAGCGTGCACATCATGGACTCCTTCGTCGAGATGCGGCACTTCATCGCGAGCAACGCCGCGATGTTCGAGCGAATCCGCGCTGTGGAACTTCGCCAGCTGGAGTACCAGAGGACCACCGACGAGCGCTTCGAGCGCGTGTTCGACTACATGGACACGCACGACGCTCCCAGACAGAAGATCTTCTTCGACGGGCAGGTCTACGATGCCTTCGAGCTCCTGGTATCGATAATGCAGAGGGCCGAGCACGAGATCGTCCTCATCGACGGCTACGTGGACATCGGCACGCTCAACATCCTCGCCAAGAAGCAGATCGGCGTCGACGTCACCGTGTGGACCCACCCCCGCACGAAGCTGACGCGGCGCGACGTCGACACGTTCAACGCTCAGTACCCGCGACTGGAAGTGCGCCACACCACGACCTTCCACGACCGGTTCATCATCCTCGACAACACCGAGGGCTACTTCGTCGGAGCATCGCTCAAGGATGCGGGAAGGAAGAGCTTCGCCATCTCGCGCATCGAGGACGCCGCCGCGATACAGGGAATCCTCTCGAGGCTGGCCGCGCCCTGACAGCCGAGCGCGGCCGTGGCCGCTCGCCGCTCGCTAGCGATTGGATCCGTAGAGCCTCTCGTCCGAGAAGACCTGAACGAGGGCAAGGTAGCGCTCGTCGAGCTGCTCGGGCATGCAGTTGTAGACGTAGACGTGGACGTTCTGCCTGTACTTCACGTCGGCGTAGACGTCGGGGTCGCCGCCGCGCGAGATGGCGGCGCGCACGCCGTCGGCGACGTTCGACGCCTTCCCGACGAAAATCCCGGCGTAGTCAGTCAGGTCGTTGTTGAAGATCAGCATCTTGTAGGTGGCGATGACGAAGCAGCCAGGCATGTCGTTGATCGGCCCGACGCCGGCGGCAGGCATCTTCTCGGTAGCCTTCTGGAGGTCGGCCACGGCGATCTTGCTGGTTGCGTTCTCGAGAACAGTCTGGCGGGCCTCCTTGATCGCCCTCTCCAGCTCCTTTTTGGACTTGGCTTCGGCCAGGTCGCGGACGATTCCCTCCGTGGCTCCCCCGAGCCCCGCGAAGATGGACCCGACGGCACCTGCGGTGCCGTCTGCGGCATCCTTCACGGCATCGCCCGCCTTTCCGGC
>JAGAWD010000129.1 GCA_017941585.1 Olsenella sp.
ATCCTCTCTACCTACATCATCTCCGTGCTTACTACTGATCGCATGTCAAGGCACTACGAGCTCGTCACGAAGCACAACCTCAACTACCGTCGCTACTACCACCAGTTCGATTACTAAGACGGGTCCTGATCGCATGGCGTCGCATCAGAGGTTCCGGGCGGCTGCTACGAACTGTGCCTACAGGTTCTACTCGCTTGAGTACTTTTTCTCCTCCTCCCAAAGGGAGGGCTTCGATGCCGTCGAGCTCTGGTGCGGCCCCATGCACTTCTTTATGGACTATGCCGCAAACGATTCCGTGAGTCGCATTGCCGCATTGTCAAAAGAGAGCGGTCTTCCCATCTGCGCCATCTGCCCCGAGCAAAACAACCCCAAACCCTCGAACGTTGCCGCACGTGGAGATGATGCGATTCGGAGAAGTCGGCAGTATTTCAAGCGGGCAATAGACGTGGCGGCGGACTTGGGTGCTGGAATGGTCTCCATTACGTCTGGTTGGGGATTCCTGGACGAGTCTCGAGAGACGGCATGGGATCGAAGCGTGCGAATGCTGTCGACACTGGGGTCTTATGCCGGCGAGAGGGGCGTGACGCTTGCGCTTGAGGCGCTTCAGCCAGAGGAGTCAAACCTGTGCAATTGCGCGCGGGACCTTCGGACGATGCTCGAGGATGTGGGGAGTGCACACCTCAAGGTGCTACTCGACACGGGTGCGATGTGGCGTGCGGGGGAGAGCGTGCAAGACTACATGGACGCATTCGGTAAGGATGTCGTGCATTGTCATTTTACCGATGCGAGAGAGACGTCTCACCTCGCGTGGGGCGACGGAGTACGGGATATGAGGGGCGATCTTCTCGCCCTTGCGGAAGCCGGTTATTCGGGATGCCTGACGTTTGAAAGTGTTGACCCGCGCTATTTTGTGGATCCAGCCGCTGCGGACCGACAGTCGCTGGCGGCACTAAAGAGGAATCTGGAGGAATTTGATACATGAGCAGGCAGTACATCATCGCTTCTCATGCGCACTTTGCGGAGGGCATCTTTGAGAGTGTGAAGCTCCTGGCGGGCGACCGGGATGACGTGAGTGTGCTGAATGCGTTCGTCGACGGGAACGACGACGTGGAGGCGGCGTCGAGGAGTCTTGTCGAGTCCATGCCTGACGACACGGATGTCGTTGTGCTCACCGATCTCATGGGAGGGAGCGTGAACAACGAGTTCACAAAGCTCATGCTGACGAGGCCGAATGTCTACCTCGTCACGAACATGAACCTGCCGCTCCTGCTCACGCTCTTTCTCTCCGATGAAGACGAGGACACGGAATCCTTGCTGAGGCAGCTTGTCTCGAGTGACGAGGTGAGGCCGAGGTTCGTGAATGACGACTCAGCCATCGAAGAAGACGAGGACTTCTAGGCTCACAACTGAAACAAGGGGGTTCGAACATGATTCTGCTGACCAGGGTTGACCACAGGCTGTTACATGGCCAGGTCGCCGTCTCGTGGGTGCAGGGTTTGCAGGCAAATTGCATCTTCTGTGTGGGAGACCACGTGGCGAACGATCCCGTTTGGAAAATGACCCTCAAGATGGGCAAGCCAGCGGGATGCAAGCTCGTGATAAAGGATATGACCCATGCAATCGAAGCCATCAATTCCGGAGTCACCGACAAGTATCGGATGCTCATCTGCGTGCAGACCATCGCGGAGGCGAAGCAGCTCATCGACGGATGCCCTCAGATAAAGAGCCTGAACCTCGGAAACACCAAAGGGAGTCCTACGACGCGTGAGGTGGCGCGCCAGGTCTTCCTTGAGCCAGAGGAGGAGAAGATTATTCGCGAGCTGCTGGACAAGGGGGTGGAGGTGGAGATTCGTCCTCTTGCGGACGATCCGAAGGTTGAAATCCAAGACGTACTCTAGCGGTCGTAAGAATCTCACAGCAACATTTGATTAGGAGGAGAGCATGCTTGTTAAGGCGATACTGATTTCGCTCGTGGCGGCATTCGCCATGTTTGATTATCAGCTCGGCACGCTCTACGCGTTCAGACCGATTGTGACCTGCCCGCTCGTAGGTCTCATCCTGGGCAATCTGCCGGCAGGTCTCGCCATTGGCGCGAGCTTGGAGCTTCTGTTCATGGGAAACATCTCTATTGGAGCCTACGTTCCGCCTGACGAGAAGGTGGGCAGTATCCTTGCGTGCGCCTTTGCCATAACGCTGGGCAAGGGTACCGAGGCTGCCCTCGCGCTCGCCATGCCCATCGCAACCATCTCTCTTGCCATCAGCAACGTCATCAATGGCCTCATGCCCGTTATAGTCGACAAGGCTGACGTTGCGGCGGCGAGGGGCGACCTGAAGGGTGTGTATGCGGCACACTGGGCTATCGGGCTCGTCGGGGTGGCAAAGGACGTCCTTCTCGTCGGATTTGCCTACTACCTGGGCGCCAATGCGGTTCAGGGCATCTTGGACTGGATTCCCTCCTTCATCATGGACGGCTTCGGAATCGCTGCCAACATCCTTCCCGCAATGGGCTTCGCAATGCTCGGCCGGCTGGTGCTCAAGCGTGAGGTCATGCCGTTCTTCTTCCTCGGCTTCCTGCTTGCCTCTTACATGAACGTGCCATCGCTTGGCGTCGCTCTCATTGCGATCATCATCGGAATCGAGAAGTTTGGCCTTTTGAATCCTCAGGCCAACACCGATAGTCCACAGCTCGCGGCGGAAGGAGATGATGACGATGACTTCTAATGAGGCCATGGTTTCGGGACAGGGCGTTTCACAGGAGGAGAATCCCTACAAGATTACGAAGAAGGACCTAATCAGGTCTTCCCTTAACTTAGGTGCTCTGGGCATGGAGTTCTCCTGGACCTACTACAAGCAGATGAACCTCGCCTTTGCCGTCATGATGGGCAAGGTCTTCAAGAAGGTCTACCACGACGATCCCGAGGGCTATGCCGCAGCCCTTGGCCGCCACGCCGCGTTCTTTAACATCACGG
>JAGAWD010000130.1 GCA_017941585.1 Olsenella sp.
CCTGTAGGCATAACCACCAGGGGTGACGACGGCACAGAACGAGGGGGCACCCATGATGCCCCGGTCGATCTTGTCGCTCACCGCCTGCAGGCTCCTCGCCCCGTCCTCCACCTCGGATGCGCCGAGCTTCACCTCGACGAGCGCGTAGCGGCCGCCGCGCAGCACGATGACGGCGTCCGCCGCGAGCCCGGTCCTGTCGTGGTAGCGGTACAGCCTGCCGCCCAGCGCCTCCGCATACACCCTCAGGTCGCGCACGCACAGCGACTCGAAGAGCATCCCGAGCGTGGAGAGGTCGTTCAGGAGCTGGGACGGGTCGGCCTCGAGGGACGCGACGGCGATCGATGGGTCCGCCATGAAGCGGCCGGGCGTGCTCGTTATGCGCGACTTCGCCCGCAGGGAAGGAAACCAAGATGGGAGGTCCTCCAGCACGTAGAGCATTCTCAATGCCGCGGTGTAGGCCTCCGTCGTTGGCCTTGACACCTCCCTTCCATGGCGTGCGACGTTCGCCCTTATAGAATTCATGCTCGCCATCGTCGAAGTGCAGCGCGCGTACTCGGCCATGAGGAGGCGGGCGTAGTCGGCGCTCCTCTGCACCCCGTCGACCCTCGAGATGTCCTCCTCGGCAATGACGCTCACATAGTCGTAGGCAACCTCGAGCGCGCCGGCGTCTCTCCTGCGAGCTATTTGGGGCCAGCCGCCATGGCACACGAGATATGCGACGCTTTCGATGTCGACATCCGAATAGCCCTCGGGCTCGCACCCTCCGTCAAAGAGGTCGCCAATCCTGATCTCCCCGGTCGAGTCTCCCGACTCGAAGAGCGACATGGTGCGCATGTCGAGGAAGCTGAACCTCCCCGCCCCGGAGTGCATCGGGTCCTCCCCAGGCGTGGACGACCCCGTGAGCAGGTAGAGCCCCGGCTCCCCGGCGCGGTCCACCGCAAAGCGCACGGCGTCCCAGAGCTGCGGCGCATCCTGCCACTCGTCGAGCAGCCTCGGGAGCTCGCCCCTGAGCAGCAGTGAGGGTTTTTCTGCCGCCAGCCTGAGGTTGTTCGCGCGCGTGTCGGGGTCCTGCAGAAAGAGCGCGCTCTTCGCCCTCTGAAGGGCGGTCGAGGTCTTCCCGCACCACTTTGGGCCGCGTATGCAGACCGCGCCAGCATGGGACAGCTTGTCTTGCAGCAGCGTGTCCGCGACTCTCGGCAAGTATTCCACGGCAAGTCCCCTCAAGCTCGTAGCAAGTAGCGCTTTACCATATGCAGTGTAGTTACTTTACCATTTCTAGCTTCCTTGTTTTACCAAATCATATATTCCTGGTTTACCAAACTTAGTTAGTCCTTCCACCGCAAGGCGACAGGCATGAAAGAGGTATTTGAAAGGCTAATCTCTGCAGTCGAGAGTTTGAAACGCGGGTGGAGTCCACCGAGCACGTGATGCACCCACCCAGCCCAGCCGAGAGAACCAGGCGCCAATGTCCCCGTCGCCGGCCGTCACGTTCGTCCCGTGCGCCGCCGCGTTCGTATGGCGGCGCAGTCCACCAACATGGGCGCCGGGCGGGCTGCCGCTCGCCGATTCCGCGGGGTGCCGCCACGGACTTGGTGGACTGTTCGGGTGGACTGTTGGTGGACTGCGAGACGCACCCTCAAGCCATAGCGCATCTACCTGCGCGAACGTAGCCGAGAAGCCTCGACCTCGTGTGTGTGCAGACACA
>JAGAWD010000131.1 GCA_017941585.1 Olsenella sp.
AGTACTCGGGGGCGTAGACAAGTTGGAACGCGGTTTCACGGATCGAAAGTGCTATGCACTCCTGATCGAGCGAGGAGGCGAGGCCTGGGAGGCCTTCGCGTATGGCCTTCACTGTGGAGGCGTCAATGTCGCAGATCTCGATACGGGTGGAGGCCTCGCGCATGGTCCTATACATACCGGCGCACTCCATAGCCGTGTAATACTCGATCCCGAACATATCCACGAACGCGGCGCATATAGTGGGCGTGTCCAGCTTGTGGGTATCCCCCACGTTCTGGCCCACTGTGATCGTTACGTCGTACTTCACTGTGTGCCTCCTCAAACTAGAAACGTTTACGTTGCTAGTTGTTACTATACACGTTTTCGTTGCTAGTTGTTCGTGTGAGTGCAAACGTTTTCGTTTTCACAAGCCCTTCACATTTGAGGCGTTCGCAAATGGGACGATTTACGAACATACGCGGGCGTCGTCGGCCTCCTCGGATCCGCTCGATCGAGGCATACCCGGCCAGTAATGAGGCTTTTTGATTTTCCTAGAGGTAAGTGCTCCGAACAGCCGCGAAAAATAAAAGTTAGAAAAAACAACAAGAACGTTGACAACGTTACCGTTTCATGCAATACTTGGCTCGTCGAAAGGAAACACCATGAAGATTCGTGACATCCTCCGCAAGCTCATAGACGACTCAACCGTGTGGTCGCAGAACCGCATCGCGCCGGAGGTGGGGCTGTCCCCGCAGGCCATGACCAACCGTATGAAGGGCGACCGCAACATGAAGGCCGAGTTCGCCGCTCAGGTGCTCGATGTGCTGGGCTATCAGCTCGTCGTGGTGCCGAAGGGCAACCGTCTCCCCAAGGGTTCGTTCGTCGTCACCACCGAGGAGGAATGACCATGGCCGCGCTCAGGGACCACAGCGGCGTCGTGAACGGCGTCATGCTCCACTGGTACTGGGAGACGAGCTGGAAGTGCTGGGTCATCACGGCATACGACGAGGATGGCAACCAGATCGGCGAGTCCCAGACGTGCGCGAACAGCAGGGTCCTCGAATGGACCAAGGAACAGGTCGCCAAGGACGCGAAGGAGGTCATGTCATGAGGTACGGGTACGCTAGGGTGTCCTCTCGCGGGCAGGCCGTGGACGGCAGCTCGCTTGAGTCGCAACGCAGGCAGCTAGAGGCCAACGGGTGCGATCAGGTCGTCGAGGAGTGCTTCACCGGCACGAAGAGGCACCGTCCCCAGCTCGACGCGCTGCTCGATCGTCTCGTTGAGGGGGACGAGCTTTACGTCTGCAAGCTGGACCGCATCGCACGTTCCTTGCAGGCTGGCCTCGACCTCTTCGAGGAGATGGACCGGCGCGGCGTGAGGGTGACGGTTCTCAACATGGGCACGATGAGCGGCGACCCCGCCTCTAGGCTCATGCGCAACGTCATGCTCGCCGTGGCCGAGTTCGAGCGGGACATGATATACGAGCGCACGCGTGAGGGCTTGGAGCGCGCCCACGAGCAGGGCAGGCGCGAGGGCAGGCCCCGCAAGGCGATCGACTCCACCGAGTTCGGCAGGCACCGCACGCTCGTCGAGTCCAAGGAGGAGACGGTCAATGAGGCCTGCGCGGCGCTGGGTATCGGCAGGACGAAATGGTACGAGCTTCTGAGGGAGGCGGCGTGAGCAAGATCTACTTCGACACGCGGGCGAGTCGGGGACATGTGGCGAAACCGATCTCGAACCCGTACTTCGTGAGCATGGCCTCGCACCGGAGGATGTGCGCCTACTGCCATTCCACGACGGTCTGGTCCGGCACCCTCGACCCCGATGTTGTCATGGAGAGCTGCCCGAAGTGCGGCTGGTTCCAGACGAGGGTCGCCGAGGGGTCGTTCGAGGGTGCTAGGTGCCCGCCCGTGGGTGCTGAGTCGGCGCTTCCGGTCGATCTTGAGATGGACGACGCTCTGAGGGCGCGCCGTCTCGGTGGTAAGGTGGAGACATATGGACCGCATAACCCGCCCAAGCGCGGCGAGGTGATACAGTTCGGGCCGAGGGGGCGATAGCGCGGGAAGGCGCTGCCGACTCGACGGAGGGGTTTCGCCGCAGACGTGGTGAGACCCCTTTCTCTGTCTAGGAGGCATGCGATGGACGAACAGATCGTGCTCGACGCCATAGCGATGGCGGCTTTGTCAGACCCCGAGGACCCAACACCGTTCGAGGACGCGCTTTCGGTGCTGCCCTCCCTCCTCGCGAGGGACCGCGTTGCCGAGATGGCATACGCGCGCCATCTCAGGGAGCTTGCGCTGGACCGCGCGGCGCAGCTCGCGGACGTTGACATGGGGGCGGCTGTGCGGTGCGGGGACGCGGCCCGCGAGATGCTGCGGCTCAACGCGCGGGAGGACTTCGACTCGTACATGCTGTACATGGAGTGGGGCCGCGAGCCTGAGAAGAGGTTCTACCAGCCCCGCCGCCACGTGCTGCTGCCGCTCGTGAGGGACTTGCAGGACCTCGCGGACGACAAGCTGGACTTCCTCTCGATCAGTCTCCCGCCCCGCGTGGGCAAGTCCACGCTGTGCATCTTCTACCTCACGTGGGTCATGGGCAGGCACCCCGAGCGCGCGAACGTCATGAGCGGGCACTCCGACAAGCTCACCAAGGGCTTCCACAAGGAGGCCCTGGGCAACATGACCGACGACGCCCAATACCGTTGGGCTGAGATCTTCCCCGAGTGCAAGGTGAGGAACGTCTCGCTCGCCGACGAGACCGTGCAGCTCAAGGGCAGCAGCGAGCGCTTCCCGACGCTCACGTGCCGCTCGGTGGACGGCACGCTCACCGGCGCGGTCGAGGTCGGGCGCGACGCGCTGCTTTACTGCGACGACCTCGTTTCCGACCGCGAGGAGGCGCTTTCGGCAGACCGCATGGACAAGCTCTACTCAAGCTACCTCAACCAGTTGAAGGACAGAAAGCTCGACGGCGCGAAGGAGCTTCACGTTGGCACGAGATGGGTGCCGAACGACGTGATCGGGCGTATCGAGGAGCAGTACGAGGGTAACCCCCGCTACCGCTTCCGCGTGCTGCCCGCCCTCGACGAGGACGGCGAGACAAACTTTACCTACCTTTACGGCCTCGGCTTCTCCACCCGCTACTACGAGGACATGCGGGCCTCGCTCATCGAGAACGGCGAGGAGGACAGTTGGGAGGCGAAGTACATGGGCAACCCCATCTGGATAGGTGGCCTCATGTTCGCCAAGGACGAGCTTAGGTGGTACGACGGCACCCTCCCGACCGACGAGGAGGGCAACGTGCGCGAGCCTGACGCGGTGGTCGCCGTGTGCGACACCAAGGATCAGGGCAAGGACTACGCATGCCTGCCGGTCGCCTACGTCTACGGTCGCGACTACTACATCCACGACGTGATCTGCGACAACTCGCTCCCCGAGGTGGTGGAGCCTCGCATCACGTCCGCGCTCGTTCGCAACGACGTTGGGCTGGCTCGCTTCGAGTCGAACAGCGCGGGCGGGCGCGTGGCCGACGACATCGGGGAGGCGTGCAGGGCGCTGGGGCACTCGATCTCGATCAGCAAGAAGTACTCGACCGAGAACAAGGAGACGAGGATCCTCTCGGACTCGATGTGGATCAAGGAGCACTGCGTCTTCCGCAGCGACGACCCCAACATCGACTACCGGCGCTTCCTCTCGATGCTCGTCCACTACACAACCGAGGGCAAGAACAAGCACGACGACGCGCCTGACGCCATGAGCATGTTGAAGCGGTTCGTGACCTCCATGGTGCGCGCGAGCGTGCAGGCGGTTCGCAGGATCGCCTGACGATTGCGGATGACTATGGACCAAAACGGACCAAAACGGACTAGCCCAGCCGACTGCTGACGGGCGTTTACCTGCGCTCACTCTTCGGCCATGCTCTTCCTCGGCGGAACCTCTCCGCTGTCGGCATCCAGCCCTCCCCACCCGGTTTTGCCTTTCCGGGCGGCGCGGCTTCCCACGCGAGCGGGGGCGGATGTGCCGACCCGAACCCTGACGACGGAGGCTCACGTGGCAGAGAACGAAGAGACGCAGAGCGTCGCAGCGCATAGACCCGCCACGCTCACGGGCCGCAGGTGCATATACGCCAACTGCGAGGAGATCACCGACGAGAACGTGGTCGAGGTCCTGAAGGACGCCCTGCCCACGTTCCTCGTGAACCGCGCGCAGATTCGCTACCTCTGGAACTACTACAAGGGCAAGCAGCCCATCCTGAACCGCGAGAAGCTGGTCCGGCCCGAGATCAACAACAAGGTCGTCGAGAACCACGCCCAGGAGATCGTGATGTTCAAGATCGGCTACCAGCTCGCCGAACCCCTCCAATACACGCTCAGGAACCACGACGGAACGGTCGGCCCGGAGGGCGAGGAGGAGACCGACGAGGGCTACGCGGCCCACCTCGGGGACCTGAACGAGCTGAACACCCTCATGCACGCCGAGGACAAGGCGTCTCTGGACCGCGACCTGTTCGAGCACATGTGCGTGTGCGGCCTCGGGTACCGCATGGCGGAGGCATCGACGGACGAGGAGGGCGACGACGCCCCATTCGACCTGTTCGTGCTCGACCCGTGGGACACCTTCGTGGTGTATAGCAACGCATACCACCACAGGCCGCTCATGGCCGTGTGGGTCGGCAAGCTCCCGGACGGCAAGACGAGCGTGTACAACGTGTTCACCGACGCGCGCTACTACCAGATCGTTGACGAGGACATAGTTGGCGACTCCGACCATAGTTACGGCCACATCCCCATCGTCGAGTACCGCCTCAACAACACCCGCATGGGCGTCTTCGAGCCGGTGCTGCCCCTGCTCGACGCGATCAACGCCATCGAGTCAAACAGGCTGGATGGCGTGGAGCAGACGGTCCAGAGCCTCATGAAGTTCATCAACTGCGACGTTGACGAGACTGACTTCGAGGCCCTGCTCGCCCTCGGCGCGGTGAAGGTGCACTCTCCCGAGGGCGTGAAGGCCGACGTGGACTTCATCAAGAACGACCTCGACCAGACGCAGACGCAGGTGACCAAGGACGATCTCTACCAGGCGATGGTCAACATCTGCGGCATGCCCAATCGTAACGGGACGAGCGGAAGCTCCTCCGACACCGGTGCCGCTGTGCTCCTGCGCGACGGTTGGACGCTGGCGGAGTCGCACGCCAAGAGCTACGAGCTTCAGTTCAAGAGGGCCGAGAGGCGCTTCCTGAAGGTGATCCTATCGATCTGCGAGCAGTCCAGCGAGGTCTCCATCGACCTGCGGCTCCGCGACATCGAGCTTGCCTTTAACAGGCGCAACTACGAGAACGTGCTCGTGAAGGCGCAGGTGCTCACGACGATGCTGGACAACGACGGCATCCACCCGGAGCTGGCCTTCAAGGCATGCGGACTCTTCACCGACCCCGAGGCGGCTTACCTCCAATCCAAGCGCTGGGTCGAGGAGCGGCGCGAGCAGAGCCTCGCGGACGCGGCCCTCGCATACGCGGGCGTCCCCAAGCGGGACGTCGCGATAGGCTCGCAGCCCACGGTGCCCGAGCCAACACAAGGCAACGACGCGGGCGACACCGCGATTGCGAATGCGGCCACTGCGTGAGTGTGGCGACAGGAATCCGTGCGGTGCCCGCCGCGTGAACAAAGGGCGTAGCGGAAAGGAATTGCAATGACCAGAGACGACGTTCGGAAGATCTTCCCGGAGGCGAGCGAGCAGCAGATCGACTCTATCCTCAACGGCATCGGTGCCGAGATCAACCCCCTGAAGAACAGCCTCGGCGACGTGACCGGGCAGCTCAACGCGGCGAATGCCGCGCTAAGTGCCTCGCAGGCGTCCGAGACCGCCCTGAAGGCGCAGGTCGAAGACCTCACTTCCAAGGTCAACGAGGGGATGACCGCAGAGGAGCGGATCGCGGCCCTCCAAAAGGAGGCGGAGGACAGCAAGCGGGAGTACCAGCTCAAGTCCAACTCGCTCGATGCCAAGGAAATCCTCGTCGGAGCCGGTATCACCGGTGACCAGCTCGACGCTCTCCTTGGCCTGGTGGTGTCCGATGACGCCGAGGCCACGAAGAAGGCCGCGCAGGCAATCGTCGATTTCGACGCGGCCCGCGCCGCAGCCGTGGAGCAGGCGACCAAGGATGCGGTGCTCAAGAGCAACCCCAAGCCCAACGGTGGCGGATCTGAGGGCGGAGTCTCGCGAGAGGAGTTCGTGAAGCTCTCCTACGCCGACCAGATGGCGGCATTGGAGGAGAACCCGGACCTCCTCAAGACGTTCAAACAGTAAGGAGTGATTGACAATGGCAGGAACGCTTTTCGGCTATCCGTTCAACGAGGAGCTTTTCGACTACAACTGGAAGCAGGCTCCCAACCCGGTCACGACCGCGATCATCGAGTCCGGCGTAATGCAGCACAACGACGAGATCGCGGCGCTCATCCAGCCCCACGGCTCGCACCTCTACACCATCCCGTTTTACAACAAGCTCGGCGGCACCGTCCAGAACTACGACGGCAACACCGACGTGACCTTCGACGAGACCACCGGCGCGTTCCAGCAGGGCGTGGTTTGGGGTCGCATGAAGGGCTGGGAGGCCCGCGACTTCATCAAGGACCACAACTCCAACGCCGACCCGATGGGCAGCATCGTCCGTCAGTGCGCCACGTGGTGGGACGAGTACCACCAGACCCAGATCCTCGCCATGCTCACGGCGCTCTTCGGGGTGACCGGCACGGGCGACATCTACGACGCATGGGCCGAGCACACGCTCGACATCTCCGCGACCGGCTCCACCGTGGCCGAGTCCAACCTCATCGGTGAGTCCACGGTCGAGGATGCCTGCGTGAAGGCCTGCGGCGACCTCGCCCAAGGAAAGTTCGCGCTCGCCATGATGAACTCCGTCGTGGCCAACCGCCTCGCGAAGCTCCAACTCCTTGAGTACCGCAAGTACACCGACCCGCAGGGCATCGAGCGCCAGCTCCCGATCGCCGACATCAACGGCAAGACGGTGCTCGTGAGCGACCAGCTCACGGCCACCGGGTCGGGCGACGCGAAGAAGTACACCACCTACGTGCTTGGCACCGGGTTCATCCAGTACGCCGACGCGCCGGTGTCCCATCCGGTCGAGGGCGTGCGCGATCCGGTCACCAAGGGCGGATACGACAAGCTCATCATGCGCGAGCGCCGTTCCATGCACCCCAACGGGTTCTCCTTCGTGCCCCCGGAGACCGACAAGCAGTCCCTCCCGGACGACGAGCTTTTCGCTCCCGCACGCTGGAAGCCCGTCTTCGACCCCAAGACCATCGGTGCCGCGCGCATCGTGACCAACGGCTAGGAGACGGCGATGCAGCTCTACGAGGCGAACGGAAACGTATACGCGGTGGACGAGGACGGCAAGGCCCACGGGGCCACCGTCACGGCGAAAGACAAGGTGGTCGAGGTCCGCGAGCTTGAGTCGATCACCGTGAGTCCCCAGAAGGTGGAGGTGCGGCTCCCCGAGGCCGCACGCCCCATCACGACGGACGAGATCCGCCTCAAGTTCGCATTGTCTGAGAAGAACCCCGTCAAGTTCCTCAAGAGTCGGCACGACGCGGCCCTCAAGGCCGAGCAGCCGGTCGAGGAGACGGCAGCACCCGAGGAGTAGGAAATGACCGACGAGCAGATGGTGAGCATGGTCGTGGCCGTCGTTGACGAGCCGAGGTTCGACAAGTTCGTCCCGCATTACGTGGAGATGGCTAAGTCGGCGGTCATGGCGCACCTGTTCCCGTACAAGGACGCGGAATGGGAGGACGTCCCTGCCAAGTACCACGCCCGCACGTGCGAGATTGCCGTCTACCTCGTCAACCGCCGAGGGGGCGAGGGAGAGACGACGCACTCCGAGTCCGGCGTGAGCCGCAGCTACGAGAGCGCCGGGATCCCCGCCTCCTACTTCCGGGGCATGTCCCCTCACGTGGGGGTGCCGTCGCAATGAGGAACATGGACCGAGACCGCAGGCCAGTGTGGATCGCGAGGTACAAGGGCCAGGTCGCCGAGGAGGACGAGCAGGGCAGGCTCACCGGGAAGCACACCCCGCAGTACGAGGAGCCCGAGCTGTTCTTCCCAACGGTGACGGTGATGAGGGGCTACACGTGGAACACGTTCTGGGGCAAGGCCCACGACTACGACCGCGTTGTGCGCATCGATGATCCCAACTGGTGGGTTGACGAGAACGCAGTCCTATACATCGACACGCCGCTCTGGAAGTACGGCTCCCTACAGGCGCTCAACCGGGCGATCGTCGACGGGACGGTGGACATCTCGGACTGCGAGCCTGACTACGCGGTGAAACGCATCGGCCATGGCAAAGGCTACACGATCTTCACGATCGACAAGCTCGAAGGGGTGGACATGCAATGAGGGTGTCGTTTGGGCTTTCCACAGCTTCCGTGAGGGCCGCGAGGGAGAAGGTCGAGCGCTATTCCGATGGCATCGACTCGAAGCTCGACAAGCTCTGTAGGAAGCTCGTGGAGCTAGGCGTGGATGTGGCCGTGAGGACGGTTCCCGTTGACACTGGCGACCTCCGATCCTCGATCCGCCTTGAGGCGAAGGACGGGCACGACTACCTGGTCGTGGCCCGCAACGGCCACGCCGCCTTCGTCGAGTTCGGCACCGGCGTCGTGGGAGAGGGCACCTACCGGGGCGACCTCCCCGGGTCGTGGAACTACGACGAGCGGCGCACTCCGGAGGCCCACGACCCAAACGACCCGACCATCTGGTACTACCGCGATCCCGTTGACGGAGAGGTCCACTGGACGCGGGGCCGCAAGGCCGCACACTACATGCTTCGCGCCTCCGAGGCGATGAGGCAGCAGGTTCTTGAGACCGCGAGGAGGGTATGGCGATGATCGACATCGAGATCGACTTCTTCGACGAGCTGGCGCGCCTGGTGCTCGCCGAGTATCCCGAGGCATACGTCTCCAACGAGTACGAGCGAGTCCCCAGCCAGTTCCCCGCAGTCTTCATCCTCGAATCCAACAACACGGAGGAGAGGAGCACCGTCTCCACCTTTGAGGGCGAGGAGGCCGTCGCGCTCACCTATGAGGTGCAGGTGGCCCATCCCTCGGCCAAGAGGGGCAAGGCGGTGTGCAAGGAGATCGTCAGGATCGTCAGCGACCGCATGCGCGAGCGCAACATGTCGCGAACCATGTGCATGCCGGTTGACAACGCGGAGGATCCCAGCGTCTTCAGGATGATCGCCCGGTACACGGGCATCGTCGATAGGTTCGGAACGCACTTTAGGAGGTAATCATGTCACGCAACACTTCCCGCAGCTATCTCATGGTGTCCAGCGACGGGACGAGCTACAGCAAGCTCATCGACGTCAAGGAGATCCCGGCCACCGGCCAGGCTCCCAACATGCTCGACGACACCACGCTTTCCAGCGACGCACACACCTACATCCCCGACATCGAGGACTCGGGTGGTGGTCTCGAATTCACCTCGAACTACACCCTTGAGAACGTCGAGGCCCTTGAGGCCGTTGCCGGTGAGGAGAAGTACTACGGCATCTGGTACGGCGCATCCGAGTCCACGAGCGGCGGAACCACGACCGTGACCCCTGACGGGCACGAGGGCAAGTGGAACTTCAAGGGCATCCTGTCCCTCTGGTCCGACGCCCTCTCCGTTGGCAACGTCCACGATCTGAAGTTCAGCATCGCGCCCACCACCAAGGTCGAGCGCGTCAAGAGCGCCTAGCAGGCACCCGATAGGAAACACACACGACAGAAGAGAGGTTCCACCATGGACGAAGAGATCATGACCCCCGACCGCATCAAGTTCACCTACAAGGGCAAGGAGTACACGCTTGAGTTCGACCGCGCGGCGGTCGCCAAGGCGGAGCGCACCTACGGCATCGACCTAACGCAGATGACCACGGCCAAGCTCACGCTCATGCAAGACCTGTTCGCAGCGGCCTTCATCAAGCACCACCAGAAGGTCAAGCGCTCCCTCATCAACGAGATCTTCTACTCGATGGACGAGAAGGTCGAGCTTTACCAGATGCTCGTAGCCATGTACTCCAACGTCGCCAACAGCGTGCTTGAGGACTCTGAAGAGGGAAACGGGACGAGCTGGACCACGGAGTAGCCTCCGAGGGGTCCAGCAGGCCCATAGAGTCCTACTACGACCTGCTATGGGAGGCCCTGCCGCAGTACCTCGCCATCGGCATGAGCGCCGAGGAGTACTGGCATGGGCCGACCCGCCTTTGCGAGTCCTACCGCAAGGCGTGGGAGATACGCCGGGACAACCAATTCGCCCGAGAGTGGCGTGCGGGCATCTACACGATGCACGCGGTTGGCGTGGCGCTCGACCGCGCCTTCAACGGAGAGAAGGCCAAGGCCGAGTACCCGGACGCACCGCTCTACTCGTCCGAGGAGATCCGCAGGGAGATCGAGGAGAAGAGGGAGCGAGCGGCGGCGGAGGCAGAGATGAAGCGGCTCGACCTATGGGCCGCGAAGGTGAACCGGATGCTGTCCGGAAACGGCGGTCGCGGGGAAGGCGACCGGAACTGACGAGGGAGAGGTTCCGCCTCCTATCAGGTGACTACCGAAGGAGGCGAAGATGGCAGAAGGAACCATCGACACACTTGTCATCGAGGTCTCCGGCAACGCCGACAACGCCCACAAGGGCATCGACAAGCTGGTAGCCTCCCTGGCGAAGCTAGAACGCAGCATCGACGGTCCCGCTGGGAAGCTGGGCCGTCTCAACGAGTACGTGCGCAAGCTCTCGAACTCCGTGAGCGGCCTCAACGTACAGAAGCTCCTACAGCTCAACACGCTCAGCGTGAGCAAGACGCTGGGCAACAACGTTGCCCACATCGCAAGCGCCATCGAGGCGATCCCCGAGGAAGCTGCCGCAAAGGTGGATGCTCTTACGGGTCTTTCGGTGCTCTCGGGACTATCCGTGAGCAAGACCATCCCGAACAACCTAACCCAGCTTGCGGGAGCCATCTCGCAGTTGCCATCGGACACGAGGGATAAGGTATCCGGCCTTGCGCCGCTCTCCGCTATCTCGGGCGTGGACGTGCCCGCCAACGCGGGGCCGAATCTTGCGGCAATCGCCAAGGCAGTGCGCGACCTTCCCGAGGACGCTATGACGAAGCTATTGGGCATCGCAGAAGCGCTGCGAGGGTTCGCCTCGCTTCAGGGCGTGAGCATCACCACGTTCGTAAACAGCATCAAGCGGCTTCCGGAGGCGATGAGAGAGTTCGCCAAGCTCGACGTCGATGCGTTCGCGGACCAGATGGACAAGCTCAACCAGAGGCTCGCCCCGCTCGCCACGAACGTGCAGAAGCTCTCGAACGCCATCAACTCGCTCCCGAAGTCCATGAGGACGGCTGGCAACGCCGCGAAGAGCGTGACGTCCGCCAACCGCTACATGGCTCAGCAGATGGAGGAGGCCGGGAAGAAGGCCGACAGGCTCTCCGACCGGTTAAAGAGGCTGTTCAACGCCGCAAAGCTCATTGCCGGGGTCCGGTTCATCGTGAGCAAGATCGCCGAGTGCACCAACGCCGTATCCGACTACATCGAGGACATGAACCTCTACGCGGCCTCCATGGGAGAGTTCGCGGAGGAGGGCACCAAGTTCGCCAAGAGCGTCCAGACGCTCATGGGCATCGACTCGGGAGAGTGGATGCGATTCCAGGGCGTCCTCATGTCGATCGGCACCGGCTTCGGCATCGCGAACGACCGCATGGCTACCATGAGCCAGAACATGACCCAACTCGGATACGACATCAGCTCCTTCTACAACCTCGACATCGACGAGGCCATGCGCAAGGTCCAGTCGGGATTCGCGGGAGAGCTTGAGCCTATGCGCCGCATCGGCTACGACCTCTCCGTGGCCCGCATGGAGATCGAGCGCACCAACCTCGGCATCGAGAAGCAGGTGTCCGACATGTCGCAGGCCGAGAAGGCGGTGCTGCGCTATTACCTGATGATGACCCAGCTCACGCAGGTGCACGGCGACATGGCGAGGACGATCAACTCGCCCGCCAACCAGCTCAGGGTGCTCAGGGCGCAGCTCATCATGGCGGCGCGCGCCATCGGCAACGTCTTCATCCCAATGCTGAACCTCATCCTGCCCTACGCCATCGCAGCGGCGAAGGCCGTCCAGATCCTCGCGGGCAGCATCGCGCGCCTGCTCGGCATGAACACCACCTTCGAGGTTGACTACTCGACTCTGGACATGTCCGGCGTCAATACCGGTGTCGATGACCTCGCCAACTCGCTCGGCGACGTCCAGACCGGGGCGGAGGACGCCGAGGAGGCGGTGAAAGAGCTGAAGAACACGGTGCTGGGCTTCGACGAGCTTAACAAGCTGCAAGACGCCACATCCGGTGGAAAGTCCGGCAAGGACGGCAAGGACGACATCGACGTGGGGTCCATCATCGACCAGATTCCCCTTGAGACCTACGACTTCCTCGAAGGCCTCAACGACCACATCGGCAAGATCACCGACGAGCTGAGGGACAAGCTCCTTGAGCTGCTGCCCATTATCGCGGCCATTGCCGCAGGACTGCTCGCGTGGAAGATCGCGGACGCCCTGCTCCCGGACACCCTCACGGGCATCGACCGGTTCAAGAAGCTGCTCGGCATCGCCATGGCGGTGGCTGGCGCTATCCTGCTCATCCACGGTGCTTGGGACGCTTGGATCAACGGCCTCAACATGGGCAATCTCTTGGAGATGCTTGGAGGGGCAGCGTTGCTCATAAGCGGCCTGGGACTCGCCTTCGGCAAGGTGGGTGCTGGCATCGGGGCCATCATCAGCGGCCTCGTGATCTACGCCACGTCGCTCAAGGACGCGCTGACCAACGGACTCAACGAGATCAACCTCTTCGGCATGGCGGCTGGCACGGGACTCGCCGTGCTCGGCAGCATCTTCGCTGGCCTTCCCCCGGTCGTGACGGGCCTCATCGCAACGATCGGAGGCGGGATCATGTCCGTCATCAGCTTCATGGACGCATGGCAGAACGGTCTCGGCATCGAGAACATAAAGGGCTACATCGGGGGCGCTGCTCTCGCCATCGCGGGCCTCTACGCGGCCTTCGGGCCGATCGGTGCCGCGATCGGAGGCGTCATCGCAGGCATCGGGGCGGTGGTGCTTGGCCTGCATGACATGTGGGAGAACGGATTCTCGCCCACGAACTTCGCGATGACCGAACTCGGCTTCGTCGGCATCGGCACGGCCATCGGCAGTCTGTTCGGCCCGATCGGCGCGCTCGTCGGTGCCATCATCGGCGCGGTCGCAGGCGTCATCGCCACCATGATTGCCGACTGGGAGGGATTCACCACGTGGCTCTCCGGCCTCTGGGAGACTGCCACGGGAGCGATCGTCGAGTGGTGGGGCGGCGTGAGCGAGTGGTTCAGCGTGAACGTCGCGCAGCCCGTGGTTGAGGTGTTCAACGGCATGGGCCAGTTCATCAACGAGGCTTGGACCAACATCTGCAACATCTTCACGTTCGCTGGCGAGCTTATCCGTCTGGCGATGGAGGTCATCATCAACATCATCACCCTGCCGTGGCAGTTCCTTTGGGAGAACTTCGGCGGTCCGGCGCAGACCGCGTGGAACGCGGTGAGCACCTTCGTCAGCGGCAAGGCCACCGCGCTCGCCTCCTTCTTGCAGGGGAAGTGGCAGACTATCAAGTCGAACGCCTCCGCTGCATGGGGTGCCGTACAGACGA
>JAGAWD010000132.1 GCA_017941585.1 Olsenella sp.
AGCAGACCTTCATTGCGTTCGTCCCCGTTGTGTACGAGATTTCGGGCGGCTTCGAGACGACGGGCAGCGCCAGGGCGACCGCCCACTGCGAGAACGGGAGGCTCGTGCTCGATAACGCCTCGCTCAAGGTCGAGGGAAAGGGGTCCATCGGCCTGTACGGAGGGGTCGGAGGAGCTCACCTCCTCTCGGCGGGCGTATGGGGAGACGCAGCAATTGGTGCGTCGTGACTGTTCTTCCCAGAGGCCGCCTCAGGGCTCGAGGAGATATACGTCCAGGGCCGGCTTGGCCTCAAGGTTCTCATGCTGGGCAAGTCGATCCCCCTGACGCTCGTCGACAGCGACAAGGTCTACCTCTACAAGCGCGACACGTCGACGAACGGCCTCTCGACGCAGTCGGCAAGCCCGTCCGATCTGCTCATGTCGATACAGTCGAACGAGACGTACGAGTCGCTCGACCGCTCGTACGCGAGCTCGACCACGCCTTGGGGCGGGGCCCCGGCGGTGGACGGGCCGACGCGCCTGCAGGGCAGCGTGTACCCGGACGCGCAGGTGCAGGCCGTGCCGGTGGACGGCGGCATGCTGATGACCTTCCTGACCGACGACGCGTCGCGCGGGGACGACAACCGCACGATGCTCGTGTGGTCCCGCTACGACGAGAACTCGAAGACCTGGTCCGAGCCGCAGCCCGTGTGGCAGGACGGCACGGCCGACTTCACGCCGAGCCTCTGCTCCGATGGATCGGGCGGGGCGTGGGTCGCGTGGTCGAACGCGCGGCAGGCCGTGCGGGACGGCCTCACGCTCTCGGAGGAGTCGGCGCTGCTCGATGTCGCGGTGGCACGCTTCGACCCCAACTCGCGCGCGATGGTCGGCGCGGAGTTCGTGACGAACGACGACACGGCGTACGAGGCGGCGCCGCGCATGGGGGTCTGCGGCGGCACGCCCGTCCTGGCCTGGACGCGCAACAGCCTGGACGACGTCATCGGTGCGAACGGCGGGTGCGACGTAGTGGTCGCGACACGCTCGGGCGGCGCGTGGGCGCCCTCCGCGGTGGCCACCGCCTCCGGCATGGTCACCTCGCTCGCCGCGGGCGGCCTCGGCGGTGTCCTCGCGGTGGCGTGGGCCGACGATGCGGACGGCTCCCAGGAGACCGTGGGGGACTCCAGCGTATGGGCCTGGAGCGACGGGTCGGGCGCCTCCGCCCTCTCGTGGTCGGACTCGTGGAACCCCAGGTTCGCCGAGTCGGGCGGGTCGAGCGCCCTCACGTGGTGCCAGGGCGGGACGCTCATGCTCACCACGGACGGCTATGAGGCCACGGTAACCTCGCTCGAGGGCCTGCCCGTCACGGCCTACGCGCTTACCGGCGACCTCGCGGGGGACGCCCTCCTCAGCTACGAACGTTTCGAGGGCGGCTCCGGCAACGTGTACGGTCTCGTCTGCTCCGGCGGCGGCTGGAGCGACGAGGTGGCGCTCACCTCGCAGGGGCAGTCCGTGACCAGCTGGGGCGCCTGCCTCTCGGGTGGCGTTCCGAGCGTGGCCTACGCGGCGTCGACCGAGAGCGAGCTCTCCTCCAAGGACGCGGGCATATGGGCGGTTGGTGGCACCTCCCTCAGGGCGTGCGCGCTGGACTCCGCGTGGTACGAGAACGGGGCGGTGCACGCCACGGTGACGAACCGCGGCCCGGTGGCGCTCGACTCGGCCACCGTCTCCGTCAGCGAGGGCGGCTCCGTGGTCGCCTCCGCCGCGTGCGGCGCTACGCTCGCGCCGGGGGAGACGGGCGAGGTCGAGGTGCCGCTCGCCGAGCCCACGGATGGCCGTGCGCACACCTACCAGGTGAGCGTCGCGCCCGGTCTGGCGGACGCCAAGCCGCTCGAGGTGACGGTCGGCACGGCGCTCCTCGCCATGGACACGACGCATCATATCGTGGACGGGAAGGAGTCGTTCTCCACGACCGTGACCAACATCGGCCTCGCGACGTCCGAGGCCGGCAAGGTCGCCTTCTACGACCTCGACAGCGGGTCCACGCTCTGCGAGAGGCCCCTCTCCGCGCTCGCAGGCGGCGAGAGGGGCGAGGTGACGTACGAGGCGGACGGCATGCTCTACGAATTCGGCGTCAGCAACGTGGGCGTCAGGTTCGTGGCCGACGACGGCACCACGCTTGCCACCGACGTCGCGCGTGCGTGGCAGGGCGACGTCGACAACTCGTTCGACG
>JAGAWD010000133.1 GCA_017941585.1 Olsenella sp.
CGCACGCAGCTGCAGTCTAACTTCAACGTGATCGACATTGCGCTTGTCGATGGTGTGCCGCGCACGCTCTCCCTGCGGGAGATCCTGCGCCACTACATCGACCACCAGGTCGACGTGGTCACCCGCCGCACCCAGTTCGACCTCGACAAGGCGCTCAAGCGCGTCCACATCCTCGAGGGTCTGCTGATTGCCGTCGACAACATCGACGAGATAGTCCACATCATCCGCTCCTCGCGTGACGACGCCGAGGCCAAGGCCCGCATGAACGAGCGCTTCGGCATCGACGACGTCCAGGGAGAGGCCATCCTTCAGATGCGCCTGCGCCGCCTCACTGGTCTCGCGCGCGACGAGCTCGTCGCCCAGATCGCAGACCTGCACGAGAAGATTGCCTACTACCGCGACCTCCTCGAGCATCCCGACAAGATGATGCAGGTTATCAAGGAGGAACTCACACAGATTGCCGAGCGCTTCTCCACCAAGCGCCGTACCACCATCTCCGAGCATGCGGTTGAGAACCTCGACGTCGAGGACCTCATCGCCGAGGAGGACATGGTCGTCACAGTCACGCATTCCAGCTACGTCAAGCGGCTTCCGGTTGCGACGTACCGCTCCCAGAAGCGCGGCGGCAAGGGCATCCAGGGCCTCTCGCTCAAAGACAACGATTTTGTCGAGGACCTCTTCGTCGCCTCGACGCACGACTACGTCATGTTCTTCACGAACAAGGGCCGCGTCTATCGCGTCAAGGTCCACGAGCTGCCAATCGGCTCGCGTCACGCGCGCGGCTCCGCACTCGTAAACGTGCTTCCGCTCTCCGAGGGCGAGCACCCCACGGCGGTCATCACCACGCGCGAGTTCCCCGAGGATGAGTACCTGCTGTTCGCGACTAAGAGCGGCATGGTGAAGAAGACGGCCATGAGTGCCTACGACAAGAGTCGTCGCGACGGTATCATTGCCATAAACCTCAAGAGCGGAGACGAGCTCGTCAACGTTCGTCGCGTCAAGCCCGGCGAAAAGGTCATTCTCTGCTCCACCGTGGGCAAGGCAATCCTCTTCGACGAGTCAGAGGTGCGACCGACGGGACGTGACACCTCTGGCGTCCGCGGCATCACCCTCAAGGATGATGCAGAGATGCTCGGCATGGAGATAACGAACGGTAACGGCGACCTTCTCGTTGTCACCGAGAAGGGCTACGGCAAGCGTACGCCCGTCTCCGAGTACCCGGAGCACAAGCGCGGTGGCCAGGGCGTCTCTACGATCGCCATGACGGCAAAGAAGGGTAACCTCGTTGCCTGTCGCGTTGTTGGGCCTCAGCATGAGCTGATGGTCGTGTCCGAGGAAGGCGTGGTCATTCGAGTCAAGACGGCGGACATCTCGCGCCTTGGTCGCCCCACGCAGGGCGTGAAGATCATGAACATTGGTGACTCTGACAGGGTCAGCGCCGTCGCCCGCATGGTCGCACACAAGAAGAAGGCCGCCAAGGCAGACCCGATGCAGACCTCGCTCAACCTTGCAGCGGCCGGCGAACATGCAGACAGCGAGGAGGAGCCCGTTGACATCGGCGGCGAGGAGGAGCTCGACGATACTATGATCGAGGACGACGAGTAGACAGTTCCGACCAGCATGGTCTTGTCCTGACATACTCCTGGCAGATGACGGAGCGCCCCGCACGGATGTGTCCAAGCGGGGCGCTCTTTTGCGCCTTCGGAGAAAGCAGTCAAAGGGAAGAGCGGCTGCGATTACCTTGTGTGCCGAAGTCTCGTCTGTCCGAATACCTTGCGAGGCGCCCTAAGAGAAGTCGTCGGGGGAGAGGGTCTCCACGAACTCGTGGAACTCCTCTATCTGGTGTTGTTTTTCGTCGTTCTCCACGTTCTTGAAGTCCGGGAGTGTTGCTGCATCGAGGACGCGCTCCTCGGCAAAGATGGGCGCGTTAGTACGAACGGCAAGTGCGATGGCGTCGGATGGGCGCGCATCGATGCGCACCTTTGTACCATCCGCGCGTGTCAACTCGAGCTCCGCGAAGAACGTCGGCCCATGAACGTCGACGATGTCGACGGAGTCGAGCGTTGCACCCAGCGATTCGATCGTGGATGAGAGTAGGTCGTGCGTTATGGGGCGACCATGCGCGGACTCGTCAACGCCCATGGAGATCGCCATGGCCTCGACGGGCCCGATGCGGATGGGCAGCTGCACCTCGGCCTCATTCTTGTAGGGAAGCCTGGTCCTGAGCACGATGAGGGAGGTTACGGGGCCTCCACCCACGACAATGGTCTGAATGTCCATGCGAATCATAATGGCACCTCACTACTTGCGTGCAGCTATCGTACCCAAGCGGGCGGACAGTATAAGAGGAATTTTCAAATTGGTGAAGAACGGCAACGTTGTGTGGGACCGAATTGGGCCATTTCGCGAGACATGGGGAGAAAATGAGAAGGGAAGTAAATTGATGGTTGACTCCGACCAATCGGAAGACTAGTATTAATTTTCGCGTTGGGCCCGTAGCTCAGTTGGTCAGAGCGTCCGGCTGATAACCGGGAGGTCACAAGTTCGAACCTTGTCGGGCCCACCATTTTTTGACAATAGTCGCCCCAGCGCTAGCCGAGTCGCCGCTGGGGCGATTATTATCCGAGGGCGGCACCCGCCGCACGCAACGGGGACGTAGCTCAGCTGGGAGAGCGCGGGCTTTGCAAGCCTGAGGTCGTGGGTTCGATCCCCATCGTCTCCACCAGGTCACATCAGGTCAGGATGCAAATCCTGACCTTTCTTTTTCTTCAGGTTGGGTATCTATTCCCTACGCTTCAGGGCGATGGCGGATGAGGCCATTGCCAGTGCTGCAAACATTGCGGAAAGAACGAAAGGCGTTGCCAGGGGGTCGTCCGTCGAAGGCATCCTCGCCGCGGCAGTGCCAGCCTGCTTGCCCGTTGAGCGCGTCCCAGTCGGGCTCTCGGTTATCTCGTATGTTTTGGAAACCTTTCCCGAATACGCGCCCTTGCCCGTCGCGGTTATCGTTGCGACTCCGGTCTTGTCGTTATCCATATATGTGATGTCGTAGCCGTCTGCAGGAACTTCCGTCTCTCCGGCAAGAACTATAGCGGATGGCTCTACGGCGCCGCCAGTGTAGGTGTACGAATTGCTCTGCAACACCAAGTCGGTCAGGGGGGTGCGCTCATCTTCGCTCGTGAGCGGCAACATCACATCCGAGACCCCCTTCGTCAGGCTCGGCGCGCCAAACGCGAAGAACGGATCGTCGTCGTTCTCGCCGTTGAAGTTATGGACCGCGGTGCTCTTCAGGATGGGTATCTTGATTACGAAGCTGTAATCATCCCACCGATCGCTATATTCTCCCCTTGTATCAAGCGAGAAATCTATGCTGTCATTGGTCCAGAAAACCCATGGCTCGTCGGTACTCCAATACCAATGACCCTCCCCATAGAATGCGCGGGCACCCGCAACTTGGTTCACGCTCAGAGTGCCGTTTGTCAAATTGAAAGCGTCGTTGGTTATCTTATCGTGCAGGTGGAAGTACTTGTTCTCTATCTTGGAGGCGTTGCCGACGTTTATGCGATATTTCTTGTTGTGCTCGAAATAATCGCTGAATCTTATCTCTTGTTCCGCACCCATGGTGATCCCCTCGTCCAGGCTAAACGACGAGGCTCCTCCCCAGCGAGTCATGATGACCTCGGAATCCGAAGTGACTCCGGTGCCATACTTGTCCAGGTAGTCCATGAAGGTCTCGCACCCCTGCGTATTCGCACGGTACTGGCGGTAGAGGACCTGTGCGTAAACGTCATTGAGCATATTGGGAACAGGATTGGTTAGCTTCCAATCGGTCGATGTGTAGCCCAAGTAGGAACTTCTATTTTTGTTCGTGTGGACTGACAGCTTGCTCGTCACTTCCACGTCCTCGTACGAGAGGATGGTGCCCGTAACGTAGCAGTAATTGTCGTGGCCCTTCAAAGCACTCTTCTTCTTGTTGGAAAGGGATGTCACCGTGTCGACGAACTGCTGCTGTGCCGTTTGCCTGTTCGCAATCGTTTGCATGCTGTCCTGGCAAGCGCACGTCAGAGCGAACTGACCGTAGTATCCGGCTTGCACGGTAAGCCCGTCTATCAGTTTGTTGATATCGTCTTTTGCCTCGCCCTCGAAGCCGTGGGAATTGTACATGGCATTGAGCATGGCGTTGACGCCGGAATCCTGCTTCATGATGTTGGAGCAATAATTGCGATAGGCGTTCAGCATGGAGATGACCCAACTATCGTTGTCGCTCATCACCTGGCACGACGTCTTGTAAATCTGCGTGTTGAGGATATCCGCTGCGTACGCCCTGGCTTTCTCTGTCTTCTTTTCTGGCGACAAGGCGTTCCATGATTGGTAGAAGGCGTCTGTCGCAGCGAGTTGGTGCGAGTTCGCGGCTTCCACGAACTTGGTGGACATCTGGGATACGAACGTCTCGCGATAGGAGTTCACGTCGAAGGGAATGGAGGCTGTGTTTGGCAGGCACGAGGAGGGAACGCCGAAGCTGACGTCTGCCAGCACGCTTTCTCCGTTGTCAGCTTCTGTTGGCTTCCCCTGCGCATACGGTGTCTTCGCGTAAGTCAGCGATGGCGTGTTGTCGACGTTTGCATACAGGACCCAGATGCCGTCATGGGAAGAGGTTTCCCACCATTTCTTGATGCCGGCGTTTATGAGTCCTTGGTATTCGTTCATCTTGTCGTTCAACGGCTCGCAGTAATGAGTGTTGAATTCGTCCCAGTAGTGCAGCATGGTGGTGGCTTTGTTGTTGCGATTTATCTCCTGCTGGCTTACGGCGACGTTTATCAGCTCCTGGTGGATGACGTCGATTTTCTTGTCGATCTGGTCGAGCTGGAGCTTCATGTTGTTAACCGAGTCGAGTATCTTCGCCAGGGCCTCTTGCGTGGGGTCTTTTACTATTCCGATTATCTGCAGTATTCCGATGGCTCCCGATGCAGCCGAAGTCAGCCCTCCGAAGCGGGTGAGGAAAGACGATACCGCGCCCATCTTGGATGTGTCTTGGGAGAACTTGGAAAGGGCGTCGGTGAACTTCCCCGCGGCGTCGTTGGCCTTCGCAGGGTCGACGGACTGCACTTGTAGGGAAATCGTCTCCGCTTGAAGCTGCTCTTGATTGTCAGCCAATGCCGACGTGGGCAACAAGGTGAAAACGAGAGCAATCGCGAGTATCACCGTGATGATGTTGGCGAACGTTCTCCTCATGGCAAGCTCCTACTCGATGGACGGTCAGGAACACTTTCTGATTTTATTATAGTAGGTGGGCAAACCGCCACGGAAAACGGCGTCCATCCTCGATTCGCCCATCTTGTATATGCTTGTTCAGAAGAGGCGCCCTGCGGTGGAATTACTGTGTTCTGCATGGCGATGACCTTCGTCGCGGGGTACGACATGGTATCCGGCAAGAAGAGGGGATAGCGTAATCAGGGGCGTGGGACTGCCCGTTTGTCCCAAGGGTTTCGCGGTCCGCACGCGCCTGCGGGGAGCCAGATGTTGTGAATCCGCGGATGATCTCGCGCCAGAGCGCCCACCGCGCTATCATCGCAGGAGGAATACGCGAAGGAGCGACGCATGACCAAGGCAGGCGACAATCGCAAGGACGGTGTGACACCCGAGCTCGACGAGCTCTCGAGCACTCTCATGGGCGACGCCCTTGACCTTTTGGCCGACGGCAGGGATGTCGACGTCCTTCTCGTGGTGGAGGACGCCGACGGCACGACGGCATCCTATGCGTTTGCGGAGGACGGCCCCGAGGCCTGCCTCGAGGGAGCCCGCGCCCGCGTACGCGCGCTCAAGAGGGCTCATGGGGACGAGGACGTCTCTCTTTCGGATCCCGTGCGCTATGCAATTACCTACGTAGGTGCCGTGGCAGACGAGACGGGGGCCTATCAGGACGCGCTTCTCCTCGAGTTTGGCGAGCGCGGATACAAGTCCTACTCGGCGTTCTCGCTCTTTGAGGGCAGGGGCGCCGGCGACGACTTCGCGTGGACCGAGCCCGCTCCCGCCGGTGAGTTGGAGTGCCTGTTATAGCGGACGCCCTTGGCCCCTCTCGTTTTAGAGTCGAGAAAATCACACGCCACAACAAGCAATTTACGTGGAGTAAGGTCACGCGCCTGACGTAGGGGCCCCGCCTGATATAAAGTTGCGTACGTTTGCAACGATTTTTGTTTGGAATGTCGGCCCTTGGCCGCAATCACGTCGAAGAGGTACCCATGCTCCAGGAGCACATTCGCAACATCGCAATCATCGCCCACGTCGACCACGGCAAGACGACCCTGGTCGACCAGATGCTGAGGGCGACCAACGCCTTCCGAGAGAACCAGCAGGTGGAGGAGCGCATCCTCGACTCCAACGACCAGGAGCGCGAGCGCGGCATCACGATTCTCGCCAAGAACATCTCAATCGAGTACAAGGACGTCAAGATAAACGTCATCGACACCCCGGGCCATGCCGACTTCGGCGGCGAGGTCGAGCGCGTGCTCAAGATGGCCGACGGCGCCGTGCTTCTCGTAGACGCCGCGGAGGGTCCCATGCCACAGACGCGCTTCGTCCTCTCGCACGCCATCGAGGCGAGCCTGCAAATCATGGTCTGCATCAACAAGATTGATCGCGAAGGGGCCGATCCCGAGCGTGCGCTCAATGACTGCCTCGACCTCATGATGGACCTCGGCGCGGATGACAATCAGCTCGAGTTTGCGATGGAGCACGTCGTGTACGCCTCGGCCGTCAACGGCTTTGCGCGCCTCGACCCCGAGGACGGCAACGCCGACATGTTCCCCCTGCTCGACATGATCGTGGACGCCCTTCCCGCTCCCGACGTCGACATCGAGGGCCCGCTCGCCATGCAGTGCGTGACGGTCGACCACTCTGATTACGTCGGCCGCATCGGCATCGGCCGCATCTACTCCGGCACCATCCACGCCGGCGACAAGATCCTTGTGGTCAAGAACGACGGCAGCCGCGCGATGGGTCAGGTAAAGCAGCTCTTCACCTTCGACTACCTCGGCCGAAAGGAGTGCAACGAGGCCCAGGCCGGCGACATCGCCGCCGTCGTGGGCGTGGACTCCACCGACATTGGCGACGTCTACACCGATCCCGAGAACCCCGTCGAGCTTGACCCGATCGAGATCGACCCTCCCACGCTCTCCATCGTGTTTGAGCCGTCCACCTCACCGCTTGTCGGCCGCGAGGGCGACATCGTCGGTGGACGCCAGCTCAAGGAGCGCCTCATGCAGGAGCGCGAGAACAACGTGACCATGCGCATCGAGGAGCTCCCCGACAAGACGGGCACCGAGGTCTCTGGTCGCGGCATCCTGCACCTCTCCGTCCTCATGGAGCAGATGCGCCGCGAGGGCTTCGAGTTCCAGGTCGGCCGCCCCCGCGTGCTGTTTAAGCAGGACGAGAACGGTCATACCCTCGAGCCGATCGAGCAGGCCGTGGTCGAGTGCCCGAACGACTACTCCGGCAAGGTCATCGAGGTGTTCGGCAACGTCGGTGGCACGATGAGCAACATGAGCACGGGCGTGCAGCAGACCCACCTCGAGTTCCGCATCCCAACGCGTGGCATCATGGGCCTCAAGACCCGCATCTTGAACGTCACGCACGGCGAGGCCGTCTTCTACCACAACTTCCTCGAGTACGGCCCCTACGCCGGAGATATCACCGGTCGTCAGAACGGCGCCATGATCTCGATGTCGACCGAGAAGGCCGTGGCCTACGCGCTCGGCACCCTGCAGGAGCGCGGTCAGCTCTTCGTTGGCCCCGGCGATGAGTGCTACGAGGGCATGCTCGTGGGCGAGCGCTCCAAGCCCGGCGACATGGTCGTCAACATCGCGCGCACCAAGTCCCTCGGCAACCAGCGCAGCTCCACCGCAGACATCGCGGTCCAGCTCACGCCGCCCAAGACCTACACGCTCGAGGAGGCGCTCGAGTACATCATGGATGACGAGCTCGTCGAGGTGACCCCGCAGAGCATCCGCATGCGCAAGCGCATCCTGAACGAGACCGAGCGTCGCAAGTGGCGTGTCAAGAACGGTTTGGTCAACAAGTAGAACCAGAGACGCCTGTCCGATCGGCCGCCGTCTGGTTCAACCCGGCAGCGGCCAATCCAGACGACTGCTGGAGGGGCTCATTGCCGCAGCCGGCGTCAGACTCGGCTGCCAACCACAGCCTTTTGCATGTTATTCACATTAGGGGGTGCACCGATTCGATTCGGAGCGCCCCTTTTGCACGAAACTCGCCTTCGTGCGACGATACCGTACTTTGCTTGCACGAAACTCGCCTTCGTGCGACG
>JAGAWD010000134.1 GCA_017941585.1 Olsenella sp.
CATCGTGTCGAGTGCGCGACGTGGTGTGATTACGGGAAGTGCGGTGACGGGGCCGATTGCGAGTACGGCGCAGGCTATGCCGCGGCCAAGTCGCTTGTAGAGCTCCGCATAAAACTCGCCCGCCCGCGAGAGTGCGGACGGGCGAGCGCCGTCTTGCATACGATGTGCGGGGCGCAGCGTCGTGCGGCGCGCCCGTGGGTGTCGCTATGCCGTTGCCGTGATGAGGACCAGGCCGCCCGCGATGAGGGAGAAGCCAATCTGCCAGCCGAGCGCCACCATGACGATGGTGGGGTTCGCGATGCAGAACACGCCGATGATGGTCATGAGGATGCCCATTACGAGAGCAAGGCCCCAGTTCGAGCCGAGGGCGTTGTTGAGCTTGTTGTGGATGTTGCGCATCTTGAACGAGCGAATGATGCAGACGATTCCGTCGACGAGGATCCAGAATGCCATGATGTAGGCGACGAAGATGTCGACTGCGACTCGACCGGCAATGCTGCAGAGGAGGACGATGCCGAGCACCAGCGACAGGATGCCGCTAATCAGCGCAAACGGATCCGACTCGCCGATCTTGCGGTAGTCGTTCCACAGCATGATCATGCCGATGCCGTCGGCGATGAGGGACAGGGTGATGAGCCACCCCACCACGCCGAACGTGCTGATGGGGGTGAAGAAGCACCAGAATCCGAGGATGACTGTCAAAACGCCAAAAATGATACCGAATACCCTACTCAAGACATTACCTCCTTGTAGCCTTAGCCATAACAAAAACGATACGTATAATACATTCTACCGCGTGTTAGGCAGGGGAGGGAGTGTCGCGTGACGCAGCTGGCGGCGCGCTTCCCGCGCTTCTCGCCGGATGGTCGTGGCGTCCCATGAGCGTAACTGGAGATTCGAGAGAACCATGGTAGCTCAAGAGAGACCAAGCGAAAAGAACGCCCACGGTGCGGCCGAGGGGCGCAGCTCGAGCGAGGCGTCGGGTGATGGGGCGGCAAGCGTCGCCCAGGACCCGCGCGAGCTCTTCCTCGCCACCACGCCAACGCGGCTCTTCTTCACCGTGGCTGTGCCGGGCGCGCTGTCCATGCTCGCATCGGCCCTCTACGACGTGCTTGACGGCGTGCTCGTGGGCCAGATGCTGGGGGCGACGGCGTTTGCGGCCGTCAACCTCGCCATGCCCTTCGTGATCTTGGTGTTTGCCGTGGGAGACCTCGTGGGCGTGGGCTCGTCGGTGCCCATCGCCATCGCGCTCGGCGCGCGGGAGGACGACAGGGCCAACAACGTGTTCACCTGCGCGGTTCTGGGCATCCTTGTGCTGGGGGCCCTCCTGGGCGCGGCGTTTTGGGCCGCGGCGCCGCACATCATGCGCGCGATGGGCGCGACGGGCGAGCTTGCCGAGATGGCTACGACGTTCCTTCGCGTGTACGCGGTGGGCGCGCCGGTGACGTCGATGATGTTCGCCGTGGACAACTTCCTGAAGCTCTGCGGCAAGATCGGTCACAGCCTGGGGCTCAACGTCTTCATGGCGGGCCTCGGTGCGGTGGCGGAATACCTGCTTATCCGCTTCGGGCTGGGAGTCTTTGGCGCAGCTCTGGGCTACTGCGTCGCGCTTGCGGCAAGCGCCGTCGTGGGGATGCTGCCCTTTGCGCTGGGTCGTTACAAGTTGCGCTTCGTTCGTCCGCGCCCATCGAGGCGGCTCGTGCGGCAGGTGTTCGCCGCGGGGCTGCCCGCCTTCCTCAATAACGTTGCCGGCCGCGTGACCTCGGTCCTGCTCAACACAGCGCTTCTCGAGCAGGGAGGGGCCGACGCGGTGGCCGTCTACGGTGCACTCATGTATGCGAGCGGCATGGTGTTCCCGCTCATCTACGGCGTGAGCGACTCGCTGCAGCCCGCAGTGGGCTACAACCTTGGCGCGGGGCAGGTGGTTCGCGTGGTCAAGCTAGAGAAACGCGCCTTCGCCGCGTGCGCGGTGCTGTCGGTGTCGATGGCAAGCGCGATGCTGCTCTTTCCCGCAGAGATTACGCGCATGTTCATGGCGGACGCCTCGGACGCCATTCTCGCGCTGGCGAGCAGGGCGTTTCCGCTCTTCTCCATCGCATACTTCCTGCGCTGGCTTCCCATGGCGACGCAGAGCTTCTACACGGCCATCGAGGAGCCACGCTTTGCCTCGCTGCTGTCGCTTGTCTCGGTGTTGGTGGCGCCGGTCGTTGTCCTGGTTCTGCTGAAGCCCTGGGGGCTCGACGGCCTGTGGCTCAACATGCCCGTTGCCACGCTTGCCTCGACGGCGCTTGCCGCGTTCATGCTCTTTCGCCTGCGCAAGAGGCTGCGTGGGGAGGCGTAGGCCATTCGACGAGGCCTGTTGTCGAGGAATGCTTCCAATTTGTTCGGGGTCACATGGGCGGCTTTCTCGTCAGCCGGGCGTCTCACTTGCCGGTCAGGTATGCCTCGATGGCGTGCATTGCGAACGCGCCCGCACCGTCGCCGGCCGCGGCATCGATGTTGCGCGTGAACTCCCCGCCGCTTCCATACGAGCGGCCGAGCTGCAGAAAGACCTTGTCGGAGCAGGTGTAGAAGTGCTCGGAGATGAAGTCCTGTATCCGCTCAGCCTGCTTTGCGGCCTCCTCGCAGGTGGGGTCCGCCCCCTCGGCGGCCATGCGCCCGAAGGGGGAGAAGAGACCCATCAGCTCCTCGCCCATGGCACGCTCGCCTTCTGCCGTGCGGCCCCTTCGCCTCTCCTCGTATTCCCGCCACTCGGGGCCATCTCCCCACGCGGCCCGCGCTTGTGCGGCGTACTCGTCGATCCTACTCGTGTCGAACGCCTCGAACGACATCGTCCCCACTCCCTTCTCCATCAGTCCGCTCGCTAGGTCTATAAGCTGTTCTATACGCTCTCGCCGAAGCTCGAGCAGCCCTATCTGCTGCCGCAGCGCCTCTCTGCGATCGAAGTTCGGGCTGTCGAGTATCTCCCCTATGTCCTTAAGGGAGAACTCCAGCTCGCGCAACAGCAGGATCTGCTGCAGGCGCTCCAGGTTGCCCTCGTCGTACATGCGATACCCCGCCTCGGTGCGCCCGGCCGGCCTGAGCAGGCCGATTCTGTCGTAGTAGCGCAGGGTGCGAATGCTCACGCCCGCCAACTCGCTCACCTCGTGGACCGTCCGCATGCCTCTCCCCTCCAGCGCCCCGCGCCCTCGCCTGCCCGTGCTCTCACTCGTGTCCGCGCACCCGCACTCTCCCGCATGCCTGCCCGGCTTCATGCTCTCGCGCGCCTGCCCGACCTCGCGTTCCCGTGCTTGTTCGTTCAGACCTCAGAGACAAAGATAGGCCATGACGTAACGTCAGGGTCAACGGACACCGAGAAGAACGGACAGCTCGCGGATTTTGGTGGACGACCGCCGGCGCAAAATGCCCTCGTGTGGATGCCGCAGTCGTCCACTCGGGCCGGTTTTGCGCCTGGGCCCCTCGGCCAGTCGTCCACGCTCGGCGATTATTGTGCTCCGGCCCCTCTTCCGCCCGGCCCACGCCTTCGTGTCATGCTTGGGGAAGGCTGCCTTCCGACCTTCCGTCCCGCATCTCGCTGGCGTTGCTGCGGGTGAAGGGCGCGATGGCGAGAAGCGCAGCGTCGCGGGCCTCGCGGGCGTGGTCGACTTCCTTCAGCACGAACCGCAGCTTCGCCCACACGCCGTACTCGCCAATCTGCGTGGCCAGGATCCACGGGTCCCGCTCAAGCGGAGCCACCCTCTCGACCGCCTCCTTGGCAAGCGCCTCCATCGTTCGGAACGTCTGTTCGAGGTCTCGACCGTCGTTGTTGAGCACGACGACGGTCGAGACGAGAAAGCGGGGCTCCACCTTCACGACCTCGGTCGAGCTGATCTGGGCGTTGGGGATGAGGTGCACGTTGTTCTCGTAGTCCTTCACCACGGTTTGTCGCCACGACACGTCCTGCACTATGCCGTCGGTGCTCCCCACCACGATGTGGTCGCCCGGCTGCACGATCTTCATGAGGGTCACCTGAAGGCCCCCGATGAAGTTCCTCGTCGTGTCCTGCAGGCCGAGCGAGAGTGCGATGCCGCCGACGCCCAGCGCGGCGATGAGGCCGTTCACGTCGATGCCGAAGCAGGCGGAGAGCACCGTGGAGAGCCCGACGACCCAGATGGCGGCTCGCACGATGTTTACCAGGATGCTGCTCGAGGGAAGGGGCACGCCGTCGGAGCTGAGGATTCTCTTGATCAGCTTGGTGGCGAGGCGTGAGGCGACGAAGGTGACCAAGACGATGGCGACAGCGACGACGGTCGCCCGCAGCCATCCACCCGCCGCACCAGAACTGACCACATCTACAATCTCTCGCAAAGCCTGCCTCCTTACCGCTCACTCGGCCAAACCTGCGCCGGTCCGGGCGTTTTGTCACTTCAGAAATAGCTTGCTCGTCCAGTATATGACGTATGTCTCGACGTCTGGCGGCATCGACGCAATGTCGACCAAAACTGCCTCGTGGCTCTAAAGGGCGGGATGGCTTGGCCCTTCCTGCGCGAAAGCGCATCAGCCGGGTTTTGCACCGGAGGACCCGCAGAGACCGTGCTGCTGCAAGACTGTGCCGCTCGTTATCAGCAGAGGTTTCGAGGAGCCCTCCAGCCCGGCGGCCGCCTCCGCAAAGAGGGTGGCCTTCGAGTACCGCACTTTGATCTGACTTGAATGACTGATAGAAAGTGTTTAGACTTACGTACGCAACCCATTGAGCCGGCGCACGGGGAGGAGCAAGGGTGGAGAGTCGCAACGCCAGGATTCTGGAGATTGTCACGGCTGAGAAAAAGGTTGAGGTCTCGAGCCTTGCCGAGCGGCTAGGGGTCTCGGCTGTCACCATGCGCAAGGACCTTGACGCGCTGCAGGCCAAGGGTCTCGTGGTTCGGGAGCATGGCTTTGCGATGCTCTCGAACCCCAGTGACGTTGGGGGACGCCTGGCCTACCACTACGAGGAGAAGCGCCTTATTGCGCGCCGCGCGGCCGAGCTGGTGCCGGACGGGTCGACCATCATGGTGGAGAGCGGCAGCTGCTGCGCGCTGCTGGCCCGAGAGCTGGCGGACACGAGGGAGAATGTGACCATCGTTACCAACAGCGCCTTTATCGCCAGCTACGTGCGTGATTCGGCGGCAATCAGCGTCGTGCTGCTTGGTGGGGCCTACCAGCGCGACTCGCAGGTCATGGTGGGTCCGCTGGTGCGAACGTGCGCGAGCGAGTTCTACGTGGACCGGCTCTTCGTGGGCGCCGACGGCTGGATCGATGGCGTGGGTTTCACCAACGCCGACCAGATGCGTGCTGACGCGGTGCGCTCCATGGCGGAGTCCGCCGCCGAGGTGGTGGTCCTTACCGAGTCCGAGAAGTTCGCGCGTCACAGCGCGGTGCCGCTGCGGCTCGTGGGAAAGCCCGTGACGCTCGTCACCGATGCCGGCATCGGCGACGTGAGCCTCTCCAGCCTGGAGCGCTTCGGCGTCGAGGTTCTCCTGGCACGGTGACGGCTCGCGGCGTGTGCTAGCGAATCTGCAGGTCAAAGTACTGCGGTAACGCACCGTCGTCGATGGTGAGCCCGGGCGTGGCGACGGGGCGCTCATCCAGCAGGCCGGCCATTACGTGGGCCGTCGATCCAAGAAGGTCGATCGAGGGTACGCGACGCGTCTGGAGGGCCAGGCGCAGGTCTTCGCGCGTCCGCTTGTCCAGAATCGTGTGAAAGACGGCGGTGGTGCCGGCGACGTCGCCCTGCTTCTCGAGGAAGCAGATGATATCCTCAGCGGAGGTGGCGTGCTGCAGGATGATGATGCGCACGTGCCCGGGCACGAACTGCGCCGACGCCGCGCGCACGATGCGCTCGACGGTCTCGCCCGTCATGTCGGAAACGCCATATACCGTGATGCACTTCTCCATGTCTGACTCACTCCCCAAACTTTCCAATGCGAATGTGACGGTACCGGGTGGCGCTTGGCTAGAAGAACGCGTCGATGCCCTCGTCGAGATAGGCCTGGCGGTACTCGCCGAGGTCCTCGGGATGCAGGTTCTCGGTACCGTGCAGCGAATAGGGCATGTCGAGCGTCTCGTACTTGCTTTTGCCGAAGTTGTGGAAGGGCAGAAGCTGCACGCGCGTCGCCCCTGCCTCGCGCAGCCATCTCGCCATTGCGCGCGCCTCGTCGATGCCATCGTTGAAGCCGGGAATCACGGGCGTTCGGGGCAGCACGTCCATGTTCTGCGCCAAGGCCCAACGAAGGTTTCCTAGCATGAGGTTGGCGTGTCCGCCCGTGTGGTCGAGCAGTTTGCTGCCGTTCACGTGCTTGAGGTCAACGAGCAGGTGGTCGAGCAGGGGAGCGATGCGCCCGAAGGTCTCGGGTGCCACGTGCGCCTCGGTCTCGATGCACGTGTCTATGCCTTCCCTCCGGAGAAGCCCCAGCAGCTCCTCGCAGAAGTCGGGCCAAGTGAGCGCCTCTCCGCCCGACAGCGTCACTCCTCCACCGGAATCCTCGTAGAACGCCCTGTCCTGAAGGCATGCGCGCAGTACCTCGCCTGTGGTCTTGACCTCGCCCACCAGGGTGAGTGCGCGTGCCGGGCACGCCTTGACGGCCGCCTTTGCCTCGGGTGCGTCTCCACGAAGGCCACGCACGTCCACGTGACGTTTGCCGTCGATCTCGCGCGCGGCGATTCCCGGCGCCGCCGCGAGGCAGGAACCACAGCCCATGCAGGTGCGAGCGTGCCATTCCACCTGCGGAGCGCGCAGCTGGCTCTCGGGGTTGGCACACCAGGCGCAGTGCAGCGGGCACCCCTTGAGGAAGACCACCGTGCGTATGCCCGGGCCGTCGTTGAGGCTGAACTTCTGGATGTTGAACACCGTCGCCGACTCCATCGCCCCTCCGTTCGGTTATCTGTCTTGCCAAATCAGGCTAAAGTACTTACGAACATAAGTCAATATTGTTGTGTTCAGAATTATCTTCTTGGAATCGTTGACAAATGGGAAGTTCATTCTCTAGTATTGATTACGAACGAAATAATATAGGCTTACGTAAGGAATGGGGTAGCAATGGAGAACCGGGAGCGCTTCGGGGTCCTGACCGCGCGCATGCAGGCCTTCCGAGAGGAGGTTCTTGACGAGAAGCCCTTCGTGGACGCGGAGCGTGCGGTGCTTTACACGGAGTCCTATCGCAGGACGCAGAACCAACCGCCCGTGATGCGCCGCGCCATGGCCTTTGCGCACGTCCTCGACAACATGACCATCTACATCGAGGACAAGACCCTTCTCGCAGGCAACCAGGCGACCAAGAACGGCAATGCACCGGTCTTTCCCGAGTACACGTTGGACTTTGTCGTCGACGAGCTCGACAAGTTCGAGAAGCGCGATGGCGACGTGTTCTACGTCACCGAGGCCGACAAGCAGCGCATCCGCGAAATCGCCCCCTTCTGGGACAACAACAATCTCCGCGCGAGGGGAGAGGCGCTTCTGCCCGACGAGGTTGCCCCCTTCATGGAGACGGGCGTCTTCGGCATGGAGGGCAAGCTCAACGCGGGTGACGCGCATTTGGCAATCAACCACGCGCGCATGCTTCGCGAGGGACTGCGTGGCTACGAGGGGCGGGCCCGTGCCGCGAAGGCGGCACTGGACCTGACGGACCCTGATGCCATCGACAAGTACGTGTTCTACAAGGCCGTCCTCGTTGTGATTGACGCCGTGCGCCGCTGGGCGAGGCGCTACGCGAAGTTGGCGGGGGAGCAGGCCGCGGTGTGTCAGGATCCTGTGCGCGAGAGGGAGCTCAGGCGCATGGCAGATGCCTGCGAGCGGGTTCCCTACGAGCCGGCGACCACGTTCTACGAGGCCGTTCAGGCCGTGTGGTTCAGCCAGGTGCTGCTGCAGATCGAGTCCAACGGGCATAGCCTCTCGTTCGGCCGCTTTGACCAATACATGTACCCGTACTACGAGGCCGACCTGGCGAGCGGCGCCATCACCGAGGGCGAGGCGCTCGAACTCCTCACCAACCTGTGGATCAAGACGCTCACCGTTCAGAAGGTCCGCTCGCAGGCGCACACCTACTCCAGCGCCGGCAGCCCCATGTACCAGAACGTCACCATCGGCGGACAGACGCCCGACACTCACGAAGACGCGGTGAACCCACTGTCGTGGCTCGTCCTGCGATCCGTCGCACAGACGCGTCTCACCCAGCCCAACCTCACGGTTCGCTACCACGCAAACCTCGACCCCGCGTTCTTCGACGAGTGCGTGGAGGTCATGAAGCTCGGCTTCGGCATGCCGGCCCTCAACAACGACGAGATCATCATCCCGAGCTTCCGGGCGTGGGGCGTGAGCGAGTACGACGCCTACAACTACTCGGCAATCGGCTGCGTGGAGACGGCCGTACCCGGCCGCTGGGGCTATCGCTGCACCGGCATGAGCTACATCAACTTCCCGCGCCTGCTGCTGTGTGCCATGAACGGCGGCGTGGACCTCACCTCTGGCAAACGGTTTGTGGAGGGCCACGGGAACTTCCTCGAATGGGAGAGCTTCGACGAACTCATGGCCGCCTGGGATGCCTCGCTTCGCGAGATGTGCCGCTGGTCCGTGGTGGTGGAGAACGCCATCGACAAGGCGAGCGAGAGGGACGTGCCCGACGTCCTCTGCTCGGCACTTACCGACGACTGTATCGCGCGCGGCAAGACCATCAAGGAGGGCGGCGCCGTCTACGACTTCATCAGTGGGCTGCAGGTGGGCATCGCCAACATGGCTGACAGCCTCGCCGCAATCAAGAAGCTGGTGTACGAGGAGGGCTCCATATCGCGCCAGGAGCTCTGGGACGCGCTGCTCTCAGACTTCGCGGGCGAGAAGGGCGAGCACATCCGGCAGATGCTGGTCGAAGACGCCCCCAAGTACGGAAACGACGACGACTACGTGGACGACCTGGCCGTCGAGTGCTACGAGCCTTACATCGACGAGGTGGCGAAGTACCACAACACCCGCTTCGGTCGCGGTCCCGTCGGCGGCATCCGCTATGCCGGCACGAGCTCGATCTCTGCCAACGTCGGCCAGGGGATGGGCACCATGGCCACCCCCGACGGCCGCCATGCGCACGAGCCCCTGGCCGAAGGCTGCAGCCCCGCGCACAACTGCGACAAGCAGGGTCCGACGGCCGTGTTCAAGACCGTCTCCAAGCTCCCTACCGACAAGATTACGGGTGGCGTGCTGCTGAACCAGAAGGTCACCCCCACGATGCTCTCCCGCGAGGAGAACAAGCGGAAGCTCGAGATGATGCTGCGCACCTTCTTCAATCGCCTTCAGGGCTATCACGTGCAGTTCAACGTGGTGGACCGTGCCACGCTGCTCGATGCGCAGGCCCATCCGGAGCGACACAAGGACCTCATCGTGCGCGTGGCGGGCTACTCCGCGTTCTTCAACGTGCTCAGCAAGGCCACGCAGGATGACATCATCGACCGTACGGAGCAGACCCTCTAGACGGCTGTCCGAACAACAGATAAGGAGAAGGGATCGATCATGGAGTTCTTCATCGACAGCGCCGACACCGAGGCAATTCGCGAACTGTGCGCCTACCTGCCCATCGACGGCGTGACAACTAACCCCACCATCATGACCAAGAGCGGCAAGGAGCCAGAGCGGGTGTTCGACGAGCTCTGCGAGGTCCTTACCGAGGACCAGAAGATAATCGCCCAGGTGGTCTCGGCCGACTACGAGGGCATCCTGGCCGAGGCCGAGAAGATCGCCTCCATCCGCGGCGGCAGGAACGTCGTGGTGAAGATTCCCGTCACGCGCGAGGGCCTACGCGCCATTCCCGTGGTCAAGGGGAGGGGTGCCAGCGTGCTCGCCACGGGCATCTACTCGCCCGACCAGGCATTCTGGGCCGCCAAGGCCGGCGCGGACTATCTCGCCCCCTACGTCAACCGCATGTGCAGCTACGGAGACGGGGTGGGACAGGTCGTCGAGCTGGTGCAGACGCTCGCGCGTTACGGCATGGGCGCGAAGGTGTGCGCCGCAAGCTTCAAGAACGTCGACCAGGTGCACCAGCTGCTTGCCGCAGGATGTCCCGCCGTCACGGTCGCCCCGGACGTCATCCGTGCCATGGTGGGCCATCCCGGCACGGCGATCGCCATGGAGGAGTTTGCGTCCGACTGGGAGAAGGCCTACGGGAGGACGTCCCTCTAGGCAGAGTCACGGTAACGGAGGCTGCGGCAGATGGCGAAGGGGGGCGGCTACGCGAACAGCTCGTCGAGCGAGACGAGCATGTCGTTGCCTGCTCGTCTCGACTCACGGTTGGCAGAGTCGGCGAATCCAGAGAGCGTTGATGCGACTGAGGGCGGGCGGTCGAAAGCCCCGGCCTTCGTCCGCGTCAGACGCCCTAGAGGTTCAGACCGTAGAGCCGCGCCGCGTTGTCGAAAAACACGTCTTGTGCGATCGGCGCGACGAGCGGGTCGGCGGCGAGCCCCTCCTTGTTGCGGGCGATCATCTCCGTGGGCGTGTAGGGAGTGTCGCTGCCGTAGAGCAGGTGCTTTGGGTCTGCGATCTTCATGAGGCTATCGAGCATGACCGGCCGCGCGTCTCCGGCGAGGTCCCACCAGAGATGCCTGAGGTTTGCCATGACGTCGACGGGCTCCATGAGCCCGGCGGGCACGAGTACTCCCGAGATGCCCATGAGGCGGTGCGCGATGGGCGGCAGGAACGAGCCGGCGTGGGGGACGACCCATCTTATGTTGGGGTAGCGCTCGATCACGCCGTGGGCCATGAGGTTGAGCACCGCGCGTGTGGTGTCGACGACATACTCGAAGAGCGGCGCGGGCCCTGCGGTAAAGATGCCCTCGGGTGCCGCTGGTGCGAGCGAGGGATGGATGGTGACCACCGCCTTGCGCCCGTCGAGAAACTCCATGAGAGGATCGAGCGCAGGGTCTCCCAGGTAGGTGCCGGCACCGTTGCTCGGCACCTTCACGCCGAGGGCGCCGAGCTCGTCGAAGGCGCGCCGCGCCTCGTCGATGGAGGCCTCTACTGCGGGAACGGGAAGCGTTGCGGAGAAGCCCAGGCTCTCGGGATGGCGGCGGCAGATCGCTGCGAGCTCGTCGTTGATCGAGCGGGCGAGCCGTGCCGACGTCGCATCGTCCCCGCGGTTGATGTGCGGCGTCGATATGGACAGGATGCAAAACCGCTGGCCAGTCTCGTCCATGAAGCGCAGGTGTCCCTCCTCGCTCCATGTGGGCGTGGGAAAGCCGTCCTCCTCGAGCGCGCTCACCCCGAGCTCGTCTAGGGCGTCGAGGTACGATTGCGGCAGCGCGTGGGAGTGCACGTCGATGGATGCCGGGGACGCCTTTGCCGCGTGCGCGGTGGGTGTTGCGACGGTGCGTGATGTCATGGCATCGGACCCCCTCGGTCGTGACGGCGTCACCGCGATGCGGTCTGACGTGCCTACAGCAGCTGGATGCCGGCTTCCTGGCACGCCTCGACGGTCTGCTGGTCCCACACGGACGCCTGCACCTCGCCAACGTGCGCCTTGCCCAGAAGCAGCATGCACAGGCGGCTCTGGCCGATGCCGCCGCCGATGGTGCTGGGCAGCTCGCCGGCCAGGAGCATCTTGTGGAACGGCAGCTCGCGACGGTCGTCGCAGCCGGCCAGCGTGAGCTGGCGGTCGAGCGACTCGGGGCTCACGCGCACGCCCATGCTGCTCGCCTCGAGGGCGCAGCCCAGCGTGTCGTCCCAGAAGAGCAGGTCGCCGTTGAGGTCCCAGTCGTCGTAGTCGGGGGAGCGTCCGTCGTGGGGCGTCCCGGAGCGTAGCGCGCCGCCGATTCCCTGTATGAACGTGGTGTGGTTCTCGCGCACGAAGCGATCCTCGCGCTCCTTGGGGGAGAGTTCGGGATAGAGGTCCTCGAGTTCTTGCGCGCTCACAAAGACCACGTTGCGATCGAGTTCGGTCTCAAGCTGAGGGTAGTACCACTTCAGCTCGTCCAGCGTGCCGCAGATGGCGGTGACGATGCGCCGCACCGTCTCGCGAAGGTACTCGCTCGTGCGCTCCTCCTCCGTTATGACCTTCTCCCAGTCCCACTGGTCCACGTACACGGAGTGCAGGTTGTCGAGCTCCTCGTCGCGGCGGATCGCGTTCATGTCGCACACGATGCCCTTGCCCACGTGCAGGTCGTAGCGCTTGAGCGCGAAGCGCTTCCACTTGGCGAGGGACTGCACCACCTCGGCGTTCGCGCCCACGGCGGGCACGTCGAAGCCCACGGGGCGCTCGATGCCGTTGAGGTTGTCGTTGAGGCCCGTGGCGGGGTCTACCACCAGGGGCGCCGTCACGCGCACGAGGTGGAGCGCCGCGCAGAGCTTGGCAAGAAACACGTGCTTTATGCGCTCGATGGCACGCTGGGTGTCGTACTGCGAGAGCTGGGGCGCATAGCCTTCGGGGATGGTGGTCATGGCTTCTCCTTGGTCGCTGCTTCAAGGTAAACGATACCGCCGGAGGGCCCCCGTCGCGCGCTCGCGGGGCAAATCGAAGCCACCTTGCAACGAAACGGCAACGGCACGGCGAGGCCCGGGTGAATTGCCGCCCCATCGGATCCGTTTCATGCATCGGAAGTACCGCTACGTCGCACGAGCTGCCGTTTCATGCACGCATAGCCCCCAAACGTGGAGATGGCGATGCGTGACGTGATTGGCCTGCGAATTCGTTGCGAGACGCGACTCAGAAGGGGAACCGCCTCTTGCTGGCTCCCGAGAGCAGTACGTCGCCCACGAACGCGCCGGTCTTGCTGCCCTTGCGCTTGTCGCGCATGGTGTGCTGCAGCGCGATGAGAACTGCGACCAACTCCTCCTCGAGCTCGGGCTGATAGATGAAGATGCAGTAGCGGTCCGTGACGGAGACGAGCTTCTTGCCCACGATGGCGATGATGGCACCGTCCTCGTCGTAGAGCTCAAAGTTCAGCCCGATGACGTCTCCCCTCAGCTGCCAGCCCAGGTCGTCGATGTTGGCTATGTCGTGCACGAGATGGCCGAGCTCGTGCTCGATTTCGAACTGCGTGCCGTCTGCCATGGTGACGCGATGGCATGCGCTCAGGGCAACGATCTTCTTCTCGATCTTGGCGATCTTCTCCTTGGCGGCGTTCGTGATGGTGGTCGTGTCGTGTATTGAGATCTCTCTGGTCCTGGCCTTGTATACGACGTTGCCGTCCGCGTCGGTGATGTTGGTTTTCTGCTTGAACGAGAGGAAGTTGGTCGAGATGAAGAGGACGTGTGCCGGTTCTCCGAAGCGGCCCACGTCATCGGGGTGAGACTCTTCGCCCTTCTTGCGATAGCGAAGGTACTTAGAAAACAAGGCCATGACGTCCTCCCGTCCGCATTTGCGTCCTCGTTTGGTCACAGGCGTGGTTTGCCTATTTGCCTATGGGTAAGGCATATGAAAATTATTATTGCGCAGGGGGTTCGTGGCATGCACGAGCGATTATTCTCCCGCTATCCACGGTCTACGACGACACAATTTCTTCCTCGGTCTTTTGCCTGGTAGAGTATATCGTCGACTCGCGAGCAAAGGCTGTCGGACGTGTCTCCCCCATGCATTTGCGCCGCTCCCACGCTCATCGTGTGGTGGCCCATCTCGCCAAAGTTGATGGCAGAGAAGTCCTCGCGCAGGCGCTCGGCGAAGTTTTTCGCCTCCTCTAGCGTTGAGCTCGGCATTAGCACCATGAACTCCTCGCCACCCCAGCGTCCGGCAATCGCCTGACTCTCGAGCTGTTCAAGCTCGTGGCGAAACAGCTCCGCGAGTCGGCGGAGGACCTCGTCGCCCGCCTCGTGGCCGTGCTCGTCGTTCACGCGCTTGAAGTAGTCGAGGTCGAGCATGACGAGCACGGGCGCAAGCGCGCTGCCATCGGCTGCGGCCTTCGCGCCGCGGGCGGTCGACTCATGCACCTTCACGGCGCGTATCACGGCGGCCTCTATCTCGCGGCGGTTGGCGAGCCCCGTGAGGCCGTCGGTGCGGGCGATTGCATCCATGCGCTCGTAGGCCTCCTGCAGCTCCTCTGCCGCCGCACCGATGAACGACGCCATGCGACCGACCAGCGAGAGCTGGAGGTTCATCGCCATCGGCGTGGGCTCGTTGATGTGGGGGAGGGAGGCGTTGGGGTCCGGGTCCCCCTCGCGCAGCCCCACGACCACGAGCGACAGGGTGTGGTTTATGAAGTTGCGCCCGAGGCGGATCAGCTCGCCTCCGCTGTAGAAGCCGGCGATGGGGGCCAGCGCCTGGAAGGGGTGTGTCTCGCAGGCGGCATAGTCGTGTCCCCAGTACAGCAGGCGCCCGACGCACGAGAAGGCCAAAAGCGCCTGGGGCCTGAACTCGCGTATCTCCCTCACGCTGTCCTGCACGCTGTCGAGTATGGCGATGGGGTCGCCGTATGCGATGCGGCAGTCGCCCGTGATGCCCGTGACGTCCGTGGGCAGCGTGATGGATCCGTCCGGGTTCGCGCTGATCGGCGTGCGCAACACTAGGGTTCCCTCGACGTCGATGGAGATGGGGAAGCAGAGCGCGTTTTGTAGGAAGTTGTCGTCGTCCGTGATGTGGAGGTAGTGGTTGTAGACCTCGATCGCGGGCCTCCCGTTCAGCTCCTGCAGCGTCATCCTCTCCGCACGCGTGATGTGGAAGGGCATTCCCAGCGGCTTCCAGCCCTGCACCAGCATGACCTGAGCGTGGAAGTTCTCGCCAGAGTAGAGCGCGAACACGATGCCGCGGTCCGTGGCGGGGCCGTCGGAGGAGAACACGACGACGTTGTTGAAGTCAGAGTTTGCGTCGAGCGCACCGCCACCGAACATCACGACGCCCTCGGGTGCGGCGCTGACGCTTCGGCAGAACGTCGGCATGTCTGCCGTCTCCACGGTGTTGAGCATCTCGACTGCCTTGATCTCGGGGTGGGCCGCCAGCGTGTCGAGGAGGGTCTGGGCGGTCTTCTCCTGGCACTCGTAGTCCAGGGGAAGCTGGAGTATCTCCACCCTTGTGTCCGGATCCTCGAATACGTCGCACACTATGGAGATGGCTCCCTTTCCCTTGAGGAGCTCTCCGTGCACGATGTTCGCGTGCGTTGTGCATCCCATGTAGGGCGCCTCGGGAAAGTGCCTCCGTATGGCGCTGACCATTATGTCGTTTGCACCAAAGTCGAGCGTTGCGTTAAGGATGCGAAAGAGCATGGCGGGCCGATCGCCTTCGTCTGCCGCAATGTGCTCGCGCAGCTCGGCAAGCTGTCTCTCAAGAAGCTGGGCGTCGGAGCAATCGATGATTCTCTGATACACGGGATGGCTCCTTACTACTGACGCCGGTGGCATGCGGCTATGATAACGCACGCAACTCTCGTGCGACCCGCCGATCATGTCCAAACGCGCGGATGTTTTGCTCTGCGGTGCATTGGTGCGTATTCCAATCGTCGCGCGTGCCCCATCGCGACCGTCTCGGAATCCCGCACGATGGCCGAGGGTGTCGCTATGGCTAGGGGTGTAGCGGGGGAGGCTGTCTTCAGGTCCTGCTCGCAAGAGAGTGTCCGAATGATGGGATAGTCTTTGGGATAGGTGACCTCTACCTGCCACTTGGCGATAGGTTGGGTGGGACGGGGAATGGTTTCCAATCGTATAATGATGCCCTCGATGCATGGGGGGCAGTTCAATGGAGACGAAGACTCAGCCGCGCGACGCGAGGGTGCTTGTGGCCCTGCTGGTGGGTGTTTGCTTCCTGTTGGGATCTACCGGTTGGCTTTCTTGGCTGTATCGCGTCGCTTCGCTCATGGGGCCATCCGAGACCGACTTCCATACCATGGTCCTTGGCTACCTTGCGCAGGTGTTGGGGCTTGGCGCGTACATGTTCGTTCGGGGCCAGGCGAGTGACCGCGCCGCCACGAACGTGGCGCTCGCGTCGGTTGTCCTGTACGTCGTGCTTCTCGAGCTCGCCACGACGTCCGACAGCGTCGCTCCGACGCTGGTCTTTGGCTATGCGATGAACGTACTGTGCGGCTATACCCAAGGCCACTACCTGACGTGTCTGGCTGAGTTCGTCGAGCCTGGGAGCAGGGGAGTCGTCTTCGGGGCGGGCTACGCTGCCTCGACTCTTGCGACTTGGCTTCTCGCGAGCGTGGCGAACGGCATGCTGGCTGCCGGTATCTGGAACCTCGCCGCCTGCGTGATGCTGGCGCTGATCGCGGCAGCGTGCATCTGGTTGGTTGCCTCCCAGCCGCACGCCGCCGGGAGGGTTCTGTCGGAGACGCCGGATGAGGGGGAGGCGGCTTCTGTTGGAGTCGCGCCCTGGCGTTCGGACAAGGCGCCGGAACGGTCGCTTCTCGTCCTCGCCGGAGTCGTCGTCGTGGTTACGAGCTTGGTCAAGAACGTTGGCTTCTCGTTTCCGACCGCCGACCTTTCGGGCGTGGTCAATCTGGAGGTGTCCCGTCTGTTCTACGGCGTCGGTCTGGTCGCGGGCGGCATAGTGGCCGATCTCGACCGCCGTTACTCGTTTGTCTGCTGCGCCGCGTCGCTTGCCGTTCCCTTCCTCATGCTTGCGCTCGAGGGCGCCGGCGCTTCGAGCTTCACGCTATGGGCTTTGGGCTACCTGCTCTTTGGTTTCTTCTCGGTGTTTCGCGTCGTCCTTTTCGCCGACCTCGCCACGCAGAGGAAGTGCCCGGCGCTTGCCAGCGCGGGCCTCATGCTTGGTCGCGTGGGGGACATTCTGGGCACGCTGCTCTGCCTCGCGTGCGCTCCTTCCGCAGTGGCGCTTGTGGCCGTGTCGTCGGTGGCCTTCGTGGTCGCGTTCGTCCTGCTGTCCCTGCTCTTCGAGTGGATGTACGGCAATCCTGCCCGAGCGGGAGAGGAGCGAGACGAGAGGGCCGACGAGAGCGAGGCCCTCCTTGCGTTCGGCACTCGACACGGCCTTTCCGAGCGAGAGCGGGAGGTGTTGCCGCTCGTCGTGCGGAGGATGACAAACGCCAAGATTGCCGAGGAGCTCTACATCACCGAGGCCACGGTGAAATATCACGTCCGCAACATCCTGAAGAAGACTGGTTGCGCGAATCGCGTTGAGGTAATCAGGCTTTACGATGACGAGCGCAAGGTCTCCTAGCGACGTTCGTGGTGCCATCTTGGATCTGCACCGTCCACGGGCGGCGGCGGGGCCTGCATTGCGTTGCGGCGAGTCTCGCGTTGCGCTCGTGCCCATGTACCCTCCCCCTACGCACCGTTTGTCCGGCTGGCTTGCATAAGGTTCCTGCCTGTACGGTATAAGCCCGCATAAGGATTTTGTTCTATGGGTCCGGTCTAGTAAGTACCGTGAGACAAGGAGGGGTTCATGATTAAGATCAAGCCAGTCGTCTATCGCGAGAATGGGTTCATGACCCAACCGTTCGCCTTTGGTGGGGAGGACGGCCCCGAATCGTTCGATTCGTCAGTGCGCTATCGCTCTGGCCTGCAAAACTATCTCATCGATACCGGGGAGGAGATAATCCTCGTGGACACGGGGCTCCCCGCTGGCACCCCGGAGGAGGCGCCCGACGAGACGGCCCAGATTTATACTGGTCACGATGTTTTGCCGTACATGGAGGCCCTCGCGGCGCTGGGCTACGCGCCCGAGCAGGTCAGCAAGGTGCTCCTCACCCACAAGCACTCCGACCACTCGGGCGAACTCGCGTGCTTCCCAAACGCGAAAGTGTACGTGAACGAGAACGAGGCTGGTGCAGAAGAGCTCAAGGGCCTTCCCAACCTAGTTCCCGTCGCCTTCACTGACGGGCCGTTCAAGAACTTCCCCGAGAGCCAGAAGGTCGCGGATGGTGTTTGGTACATTCGTGCGGAGGGGCACACCAGGGGCAACGCCATCGTCATCGTGGAGGACGCCGAGGAGGGCCTCTTCTACATGATTCACGGCGACGTCACCTACACCGATGAGGCGCTCTACGCCAACAAGCTCTCGGTGGTCTTCGAGGACATCGCTGCCGCGCGTGAGACGCTCGACCGCGTGAGGGAGTTCGTCTCGGCCAATCCCACGGTCTACCTCTCCACGCACACGCCCCTCGGCGTCGAGAACCTCGAGTCCAAGCGCGTGGTGGATCTTGACAACCCTCCCGAGACGATTCCGGTGGGTGAGATCACCTTCAAGACCCGCTCGGGCAAGTACGTGTGCTCTGTCTGCGGCTATGTGTACGATCCCGAGGCTGGCGATGACACGCAGGGCATTCCGGCGGGCACGCCCTTCGAGGAACTGCCCGAGGACTGGCACTGCCCGCGCTGCAAACAACCCAAGAGCGTGTTCAATCCCGCGTAGCGCCTGTCGCGCCCGCCGGCTCGCTTCTGGCTTAAACTTTGGACTGCAATGGCGATTCGCTGCAAGCCGTTCTGCGGTTGCGCCGACAAGGCTGGCGGTGACAGGGGCTTGTCCCGCGTTGGGGTGACGTGGACGGGTGCTTGCCGTATGGAGGCAGGACATGGAGAAGGACGTGGCAGAGGTGGGGCGGCGCGAGGGCGTGTGGGAGCGCCCGGTCGCCCTGATCGAGCTCTTCTACGACCTGGTGTACGTCTATGCCATCTCGAAGATGACCTCGATCTTCCAGGGAGAGGGGCTTTCGGCCCACGCGTTCGCGCGCTATCTCGTGGCCTCGCTCGTCGTGCTGCAGGCGTGGATGTATATGACCAACTACGTGAACCGCTTCGGGCGCGAGCGATGGGGCGAGAACGTCGCCATCGTCGTGAACATGTGCGCGGCCGTGTTCATGTCGAACACGATATCCGCCGCGTGGTCCGAGATGCTCGTCGGCTTCAATGCCTCTATGCTTGCGATGCTTGGCACCGTGGCCGTGTTGTACGCCACGCACCTCGGCGCCGACGGCTCGTCTCGCACGATGGCGGTCTTCTCGCTGAAGACGCTTCTGCCCGTGTGTGCGATCTACCTCCTGGTGGCCGTGGTCGCCCCCGTGCTTGGCCCCCGGGTGGCGCTCGGCCTTGACGCGCTCGCCATCGTCGTCGGCATCTTCGGTCCGGCGCTCGTGGACAGGGGCATGACGCTCGACGTGACGATGATCAGCTTTCCCCACCTGGCCGAGCGATTCGAGCTCATAACCATCATCACCTTCGGCGAGTCCGTCGTGACCGTCGCCGAGGTGTGCGAGCGGGTGGGGCTCAGCGCGTCCTTCCTGATGACGTTCGGCATGGTCATCGCTCTGTTTGGCTGCTATGTGGTGCAGATGCACAACTTGGTGGAGCACCATCAGGTCCAGCGGGGGCTTCGCCTGATTTACTGCCATTTCGCGATGGTGATTGCGCTCAACCTGCTTACCGTGTGCCTGAACTTGCTCATGGAGAGCCCCATGCCCACTCCGGCCGTCTGCCTTTTGGCGGCTGCGTCCACGGCGACGTTCTTCTGTTGCCTGTTCCTGCTGTCAAAGTACCACCGTGCCGGCGTTTCCTTTGGCGCGCGTGACTGGGTGGCGCTCGCGGCGATGGTGCTCCTCGGTTGCGCCCTCACGTTCTCAGGACTGGCGCTCGGCATGGAGGGGTTTCTCCTCGGGCAGCTTGCGGCCGGCGTCGGATGCTTTGCGTATCTGCTTGCGATGGACAAGGGAATATCGGTCTGGCACACGCCCGGCAGGTGAGTGGGTGGACGGCGCGCGGGGTGTCGTGGCGGGGGTCGCGGCTGCTCTGCGCCGTGAGGCTGGTGGCGGTCCCGACGGTAGCTTCCAAGCCGTAAAGCGCGCCTCTCGCATTGTTCGGCTGTTGTCTAAGTGTCTCCGTAGTTGTTTCTTGCTAATATTCTTATGTCAACACAAGCAATTCCAGGGTTGCTGTGAGGGGGTCGTCGCATGCCCAGCTTGGTCATCAACGGAGCAATCGCCGTTCTCTCTCCCGTTGCATGGCTGGCGCTGCTCGTGGGCGCAAGCGACGCCGATCGCCTGGTGACGCACGGTTGGCGGAGCCTCAAGTACTTTACCGTGCTCTCGAACCTCCTCTCGGCCCTGGCGTCGGCGCTGTACCTGGCATGCCGCCTCTCTTTCGGCCTTGCGCCCGCTTGGCTGCTGGTGCTCAAGCTTGCGGCCACGTCCGCCGTCTCGCTCACGTCCCTCACCGTCGCCGTGCTCCTGGGACCGAGGTTTGGGTGGGATAAGATGTATGCTGGCGCCAACCTGTGGATGCATCTTCTGCTTCCGCTGCTTGCGATCGTCGACTGCGTCCTGTTCGTGCCCTTGGGAACGCTGCCGCCCGTGGCAACGCTCGCGGCGATTGTGCCCTGTGCGCTGTATGGCACCTGGTACCTGAAGAGGGTCATCGACTACGGCGCCAAGGACGCCGGAAGGGCCATCGACTTCTATGATTTCTTGCGATGGGGCGAGGAGAGGATCGCCGCCCTTTTCGCTGGAATGCTCGCTGTCTCGTGGGCGGCGGGGCTCATGTTGTGGTTTGGGAGCAGGGCGTCGTGCCCTGCCTAGAAAGCAAAGGAGAAGTGATTTTTATGGCTATTGACGGTACCTATCGCGGATTCGCTGACACCTCGCTCGGCCCGATCGACTTCCAGATTACGCTCGCGGACGACGGCGGCAATCTCACTGGCGCGGCTAGCGTTATGGGAATAGATGCCCCCGTCCAAAACGGCACAGTGGACGACAATGCGTTTTCGTGCCAGCTCGAGGGCGACGTACCGCTCTTCGGACACGTGGCCCTTGGCATAAGTGGCGTGGTGGACGGCGACCAGATCTCGGGCACCATCACAAAGGGTGACGGTCAGGCCAACTTCAAGGGAAGCCGCGTCTAGGTCCCCGAGCGCATCGCAAAGAATTGCGACATGGTCGCCGACGTTCCATTGCCTGGACGTCGGCGACTAATCGTTTTTGGTCTCGCCGTCAGCCTTGTCGTCGGCATTGCCGTCGGCATTGCCGTCGGCCTTGTCGTCGGTCCCGTCGTCGGTGACGGCTTCAGCTCCTGCCACGGCGCTCGCCTCGGTTTTTGCGTCAATCTCCTTTTGGCGCTCCTCCTCGAGGATGCGCCTTACGATCTTCTCTACGCGCTGCGCCTCCAGCTTGCGCGATATCAGCGTCCCGCCGACCCAGGACACCACCTGGACGGTGGCTATGCCAATGCCCGCTACGATAAGAACGCGCTTCCCCAGCAGCTTGTAGTTCTCTATCTCCGTCTTGCCCCCTTGCTTGGAGGCAAACTTGTTGATGCCCTGGATGAACTGGACGGCCTTTTCGCCCATGGCGTCCTGTATCGCGTTTTGAACCGCATTCTCAACGTGTTGTTCCATAAACGAGTTTGCCATTGGTGCCTCCTGTGATCGTCGCGCCGCGCTAGCGTCTACGGTATCGCCATTACGGTGTCATATAAGGGTTTGGACTCTGCGACCCATCGGCGGATGACGCGATTCCGCACGTCAACGTCAGGCCAGAGTTGCCTGCGCTTGCCCTGATATGCAGCGACGGCGCATGTTGCGGTGCTCTTCCCGTTGGGAGCCCATGCTCCTTCGTTCTAGCGCCTGAGGTAGGACGACGAGACGGGGAAGTCGAAGTAGGTGTTCGGGAAGGGCTCGTCCTTCAGCGTGAAGTGCCACCACTCGCAGTCTATCGGCTCGAAGCCATTTCTCAGCATGGCGTTCCTGAGGAGCATCCTGTTGGCGTACTGCACCTCGGTGATTCCGCGATAGTCGGGGTGCGAGGCCTTGCTGAAGAGGTCGAAGGGGCTGCCCATGTCCAGCTCCTTGCCGCTGGCCATGTCGAGTAGCGTAAGGTCGACCGTGCTCCCCCTGCTGTGGCTCGACTTGGTCGCGACGTAGCCGCGCGAGAAGAGGTCCGCCTTCTCGAGGTCGGGATAGAAGAAGGGCTTCATTCGCAGGTCGAGGTCGTCGATGCCCCACAGCACAAAGCGCTTGACCGCCGCCGCCGGGCGGTACGCGTCAAAGACCTTGAGGCGGTATCCCACCATCGCCATCTCTCCGGCGACGGCTTTCAGCGCACGCGCCGCCTCCCGCGTCATGAGGGCGCAGGGCTCCTCGTAGCCGTCGATGCGGTCTCCGATGAAGTTGTAGGTGGAGTAGTAGCGGATCTCCTGCACTATGTCGGGCACCTGGTCGGCCAGCAGCACGAAGTCAGAGGAGTCCTTCGTCACCATCTCTTTGTAGTCGGGTTCCATGTGTCATCCGCCTTAGGTCGGTTGCTGAGGGAATTATATAAAAAAGGACGTGCTCTTCGCAGAGTGGCTTGTCCGGCGCGTCCGTCCGTCGCCTGCACGCGGCCCGCCATGCGTATAATCTGTCGTATGGCGAGCGAACCCCTGAACATACTCGACGTCTCCGACAGGAGGGCCTTCCGCGCCTGGCTCGAGCGACATCACGATGCCGAGCCGGAGTGCTGGGTGTGCGTGCGCCGCGGAAGGCCGACGGACGACACCACCTTCTGGTACCTGGATGCGGTGGAGGAGGCGCTTTGCTTTGGTTGGATAGACAGTACGTGCAAGGCAGTCGGCGGCGTTCGCATGCAGCGCTTTGGTCCCCGCAGGCAGGGGAGCCCCTGGACGGAGCTGAACAAGGAGCGGGCGCGCAGGCTCGAGGCCCTCGGCATGATGACCGATGCGGGCAGGGCGGCCCTCCCTGCGATGGGGCCTCGCAGCTTCCGCGTGGACAAGGACGTCGAGCGGGCGCTCAAGGACGCTAGGTGCTGGACGAAGTTCAGGGGATTTCCGGCGCTCTACCAGCGCGTACGTGCCTATAACGTCGCCTTCTACAAGGACAGGGACCCGGTGGCGTACGAGCGCGCGCTCGCCAACCTCGTATCGCACACGAAACAGGGAAAGATGTTTGGCGAGTGGAACGACTACGGTCGCCTGCTTGACTACTGACCGCGTGATGCTGCCGATATGAGAGACGGCGCCGCGCCATGTGCCGGCACTGCCTCGCCTCGCCCGGCTTCCGCTACCGCTCGACCACCGCTTTGTCGAGCACGCGCCGCTCGAATTCGCCAGCGGGAAGCGGGCGAGAGAAGTAGTAGCCCTGCACGAGGTCGCAGCCCGCGTCCCTCAGCAGGCGCAGTTGGTTCTCGGTCTCCACGCCCTCCGCCACCACGGGCACGCCGAGATAGCGGGCGATGTCCACGATGAGCTCCACGAGGCGAAGGTCCCTCGCGTCGTGCTCGATGTTCCGGATGAACTCGATGTCCATCTTCAGGATGTCGACGGGAAGTGATGAGAGCGTGTTAAGCGAGGAGTACCCGCTTCCGAAGTCGTCCATCTCAATCTCGAAGCCCCTGCCCCTCAGCTGCCGGACGACCTTGATGAGCTGGTCAGAGTTTGCGGTGTAGGCAGACTCAGTGACCTCGAGCTTGAGGTCACCGCGGTCCAGCCGGTACCGCGTCACCAGCCTGTCCAGGGTAGAGAGGAGGTTGGGGTCGAACACGTCCACGCGGGAGAGGTTGACCGAGACCGGCAGCGTTACCCCGTACCTCTCCCGCCACGCGGCGATCTGCCTGGCGGCCTCCTCCCACACGTAGTTGTCCAGCGAGATGATCTGCCCGCTTCTCTCGAACAGCGGGATGAACTGGTCGGGAGGAACCAACCCCAGCTCGGGGTGACGCCAGCGCACGAGCGCTTCGGCGCTCGACAGCTTCGGCTGCTCCGACTGGATGAGGTACTTGGGCTGGTAGAATACCTCGAACTCGTGCTCGTCGAGGGCGCGGGCGAAGTCGTTCAGGAGGCGATGGTCGCGCTCCTCCCTTTGCTCCATCTCGGAGTCATATGTCGCGATCTGGGTCGCATAGCTGCCGCGAACCGAGTTGCAGGCCGTGCGGGCCCGGTCGAACTGGAGCACGGGCTCCATTTGTGCCTGCCAAGGGTCGATGCCCATGCGCAGGTGGACGCCCGCACCGCTGAACGCCTCGTCGAGGTTCGCCTGGAGGCGCTCGAGCATGGCCTGCCAGTCGTCCCTGTGCAGGCAGAAGACGTTGAAGCGATCCGATTCGGAGCGGCTGGCGATGCCCTCGGTCTCGCCGAGGAAGGCCTCGAGCTCATGGCCGATCTCGCGAAGGACCCTATCGCCGAACTCGCGCCCGTGCAGCGCGTTGACGGAGTGGAAGCGGTCGATGTTGATCACGGCCGCATCCATGGGCTGGTCTGGTTTCTCGCGGTGGATCTGGCTGGCGTACAGGAGGAAGAAGTTCCAGTTGTACAGGTTGGTCAGGGGGTCGCGCTCGGTCTCCGAGATGATCCGGTTTCCCCTTTCGACCTTTGCCGCGGTCCACACGTTCCTGAGTACCAGCGCCAGGATGGTGGCGGCCACGACGGCCACGACGGCCACGAAGGCAGCTAGGTTGTCCTTGAGGAAGTCAACGAAGGAGACCTTCTCGTCCTTGAAGCCGTAGTTGGTCAGCGAGGAGTTGATGGTCGTGTCTGGGACGTAGCGGGTGACCTTGTTGAGGATCGAGTACAGGCAGTCGTCCTCACGGCGCGTGGCGAACGCCAGGTCCATGGTCTTGCCCGTGGCGAGTGTGGCGAGTCCGTACTCGTCGCAGAGGTCATTGATGCGGTTGATGCGGTAGTTGCTCACCAGCGTGCAGTCAACCTTGCCGGAGGCCACTGCCTCGAAGTTCTCTGCGTTGCTGCCGTAGCGTTTGATGGTCCAGTTGGGGAAGTGGTCCTTGATGAAGGTCTCGTGGCTTGGGTGCTCCTTCAAGACGGCGACCGTCATCTCCCGGTCTGGTGATATGCCCTGGTGGTCCGCCGAGCGCACTGCGGCGTAGAGCTCCGTGCTGACGAAGGGGTCCGTGATGACGACACCTTGCTTCTCTCCGTCATAGGTGCTGAGGTTGATGGGGAACAGGCAGTCAATCTCGTTGTTGGCCAGGGCCCGGAGGGCCTCCTCGGTCGTCTTGAACGCGCGGGTCTCGAAGTCGAGGTGGGCGTTCTTCTCGGCGTCCTTCGCGATCGCGAGGAAGTCCGAGAGGGCGCCCGTGAGCTTGCCATCCTCGTTTTGGTCGCAGAACGGGAGGAAGTTGTCCCTGTAGCCCACGCGTATGGCGCCATGGCCGGCGAGCCACTGCCGCTCCTCGTCGGTGAGGAACCTGTTGGCCGAGCTCGCCCTGTTGAACTTCTCGGCCATCTGGAGGTTGTAGTCCCGGTTGTCCTCGAGGATGCGGTTCATGGCAGTGTCGAGCTCGCGCTTGATGTCGGGGCGGCTCTGACTGACGCCGAAGAACGACTCGGCGGAGCCGATCTTGCACACGGGCACCACGTCTGCGGAGTTTCCGTAGGTGTCCAGGGTCACCAGCATGTCGACCTCGCCCGAGGCGAGCATGGCCAGCATCTCCGGCGTCTTTACCGTCAGCTCCACGATCTCAGGGTGGACGTCGTGCTTCTCGGCCCACTCGATGAAGAGCTGCTCTTGGATGCTGTTCTTGTTGACGCCGACGCGCTTGCCGTTGAAGGTCGAGAAGTCGTCCGGCCTGACCTCGGTGTTGGTGGGCGAGATGAAGACGTGGTAGCCCTCGGATCCCATCGCCTCGGCGGAGTAGAGGATCTTCTCGGCACGCTCGCTCGTGTACGACACATCGCTGAGCAGGTCTATCTCGCCGGCAGCGAGCTTCTCGAACAGCTCCGACCAGCTGCCCTCGACATATTCGTAGGTCCAGCCGGTGTAGGTGGCGATGCGCTGCTGGTACTCGTAGCCGTAGCCGGAGCGCCTCCCGAACTGGTCCGTGCTGTGGAAGGCAGACTCGTACCACCCGACGCGAACGACCTTATCGCCCGTTTCCTGTGCGTATGCGGCAGGCGACGCAAGCGCGCCCAATGCGAACACGAGAAGCAGCGCGAGCATCAGGGCCCTCCTGAAGCGCGCGACCATGAACCTACACATCACCGAACTATATCTCCCCACAGGGCTCCATATGCTTGCCCACCGTTGGGCGAGGGCGCCGGGCTCATGCTTGCGCTGCCGACGGCGCTCTCGCTTGGAAGCAACCTTGCCTGTCGAAGGCGTGCGCTTCCCCGGGCGGCCAATGCCCGCATTGTCCGCCGGCTGATAGGAATCGCAACTCATTCGACCCAACGCTTATATAAGCTTCGCACATTTTCTCGAGCCGTCACAGTCCTTTCTCGCAAGTGCGTGCGATTGCTACGCGGGCGTGCGTTGCTCGGTGCGTGTCGCGCGGATGAGGGTGGCCGACGTCGCCTGTGTCCCGCGCCCCTCGCCGCGCGTATCGCCGTGGCAAGCTGGCCTATCGGGACCTTCTCCTGTGCGCCCCCGACCTTGGGGAGGGCAACCCCATGCTCGCGACGTTCTGCGAGTCCATGGTCTTCGTCGCGCTGTGGATGGGTGCCGAGGGATCCGTCTCCGTGGGCGGCCTTCGCCTCGTGGCGTCCGATGTGCTCGGATTCGTCCGGCTCAGGTTCGTCGGGCTCGTGCGCAACGCCAACAGGGGGACGCACGCCCTCGATTTCCGACTCGACGCGATGCGCGCTGCCGAGGCCTGGGTGCAGCGACACGAGGGGGAGTTCGAGTCTGCCTGGCGCGCGACCTTCGATGACGCGCGCCACGAGGGCGGCGTCTTCTTCGAGTACACGCGCTGTCCCATCGCGGAGTACTGCCGCGAACTGGGCATAAGCCAGGTGACGCCCGTCGTCTGCGATCTCGACCACCACATGGTGCGGCTCGTCCACGCCCGCCTGATCCGCGAGCGCACGCTCGCCGAGGGTGGGGACGGCTGCGAATACTGGATCGTGGGGGACGAGGTCGTCGACCCGAGGTGAGCCGTTCTGACACGGCCGGCCCTTCGCCGTTGTGTGCTTTGTCCTCCGGCGCAAAACCGCCCCGAGTGGATTCCCTCCGCCGCATCCCCGTTCTCTCGAGGCCATTTTGCGCTCCGGTCCCTCGCCATCACGCAAATCCGACGCCGTGGCAGAAACGTGGATCACGTGCCGACTGTTGGTGTCAGGGCCGCTTTGATATGAGAGCGGCCGTCGCCTAGAATCGCTTGTTTGCGGAACATCCGATTCGAGAGAAGGGCAACGGCCACCGATGGAAAGCATACAGCAACTGCTCGCGACGG